>JBEKTV010000084.1:0-5319 GCA_049515675.1 Gammaproteobacteria bacterium
TCATCTTTAAAAGATTGTCCCACGGCTAATTCATCAGAAAGGTCAGCCAATGGGTCAGCAAAAGCATAAGAAGCTTGCTGCGCTTTCGCCATTGCCGTATTGGCTTGGATTTCAGCCGCTTTAATGGATTGCTCACTGATTTCGCCGGTGGCAATTTCACGTAAAGCCACAACTGTGGGTTTATCATTATCCCAAGGAACAATAGGTTCAGCAGTGCCGAAAGCCAATTGACGGGCACGTTTGGTGGCAAGTAAAACTAATTCAAAACGGTTATCGACGTGTTCTAAACAATCTTCTACGGTAATACGGGCCATAAAAAGTCCTCTTTTGGTTTATATAACATCTCATCATACAGGGAATTGGGTCAACTTGGCAATAGGGAATTAATTAATTCAGCTTGCTCAATTTGCTGGCGAGCTAGGCTTAAACGATTGGCTTTAATAATACTTGAAGCCTCATCAACCGCCGTGTTTAAATCATGATTGACGATAACATAGTCATATTCATTGTAATGGGCTATTTCATCACTGGCTTGGTGCATGCGATGGGCAATGACTTCAGGCGCATCTTGATTACGACCGGTTAACCGTTGCGCCAATGTTTCTTTTGATGGTGGTAGAATAAATATACCTTTGGCGTTAGGATACAAAGCTTTAATGGATCGATGTCCTTGCCAATCCAGTTCTAAAATAATGTCTTTACCTTTGGCTAGCGTTTTTTCTACCCATAATTTCGAAGTACCATAATGATTGCCGAACACTAGCGCTTGTTCTAAAAATAAATCTTGTGCTTGCATTTGCTTAAATTCAGCATGACTTATAAAAAAATAATCAACGCCATTGGTTTCAAGACCACGTGCTGCGCGCGTAGTATAAGAAATCGACATGACGAGACTATCTACTTCTTGCAGTAGTGCGCTGATCAAACTGGTTTTACCTGCACCTGAGGGTGCGGAAATGACATAGAGTTGTCCTTTTGCGTGTAGATTATTCAAGATTTTGCACCTGTTCACGAATTTGTTCTATCAATACTTTTATTTCCACCGCATGATAAGTAATATCGCTGGTCAATGCTTTAGAGCCTAAAGTATTGGCTTCGCGGTGTAATTCTTGGACTAAAAAATCTAAGCGCCGGCCTAGTGGTCCGCCGTCTTTAAAAGTATTTTGAATTTCTTTGATGTGGGTTTGCAAGCGGTCAATTTCTTCGGCAATATCAGATTTATGTGCCCAAAATACCAATTCTTGTTCTAAACGATTGCTGTCGAATTCAATTTGGGTTTGTTTAACCCTTTCTAACAATTTTTCGCGCTGATATTGCATGATTTGTGCGGCATGGGGTTTGATATGATGAACATGCTCAGCAATTTTTTCTAAGCGGTCAATAATCACTTGTTGCAGTGCACTGCCTTCACGCTCGCGATTTTGCTGAAATTTTGTCAGTAAATCTTTAACTAAATTTAGCGCAGCTTGTTCTAATTGTTTTTGATTTTGCTCAGAGGTAATCACCGCGCCTGGCCAGCGCAACACATCCATCATATTAATGCTGACTGGGGTTTGCGCATTTTTACTTAAGCTTTGGCAGGATTCTAATAAAGTGTGAATTAAATTTTTATTGAGATTTAAAGCGTTATCGCCTGTTGCTTCAAAACGTAATCCCAAATCAATTTTGCCGCGGGTAAGTTTTTCTCGCAGTATTTCTCGAATCTGCATCTCAAGACCGCGCAATATTTCCGGCAAGCGTAAATTCAGCTCAAAAAACCGACTATTGACTGCGCGTAATTCACCCGTGAGTGTACCTAGTTCATTTTGCACATGACTTTGCGCAAAAGCGGTCATACTGCTTACTTTGTTTTTTTCTGCCATTTAGTGTGAGATCCTGATAAAATCGAAATTTTACCATAAAAGAGGTCCCCATGCGTGCGAATGATAGAGCGAGTAATGCCTTACGTCCCATACAATTCACCCGTCATTATACAAAATATGCCGAAGGCTCGGTGCTCGTAGAATGTGGTGCGACCAAAGTATTATGTAATGCCAGTATCAGTCCTGGCAATGTGCCACGGTTTTTAAAAAATTCTGGTCAAGGTTGGGTGACTGCGGAATATAGTATGTTGCCAAGAGCGACTCATGACAGAGTGGATAGAGAATCCGTGCGCGGCAAACAAAGTGGTAGAACTTTAGAAATTCAAAGATTAATCGGCAGAAGTCTTAGAGCCATGGTGGATTTAAAAGCGTTAGGTGAAAATACGATTACTATAGATTGTGATGTGATTCAAGCTGATGGCGGCACTAGAACTGCAGCCATTACCGGTGGCTGTATTGCTCTTGTTGATGCGCTCAAACATTTACAAGATTTAAAAGTATTAAAAAGATCGCCGCTTGTGCAACGCGTTGCCGCAATTTCTGTTGGTATTCATCATAATAATCCGATTTTAGATTTAGATTACAGCGAAGATAGCACTGCGCAAACCGATATGAATGTGGTGATGACACAAGATTTAAAATTTATCGAAGTCCAAGGCACCGCGGAAAATCAATCTTTTACTGAAGAGCAATTGCACAGTATGTTGGCGCTGGCGAAACTTGGTGTGCAACAGTTGTTTACGCTGCAGGCGCAGGTGTTGGGGATAGAATAATTACTCATACACCGTCTGACTAAACACTTTATAATTTTTTAATCGCTCGCGCCCTTTTAAAAACCCAAGTTCAATAACGGTGGCGATTTCTAAAATTTCGCCGCCCATTTTTTCAATTAAATGACAACTTGCAAGTGCGGTGCCGCCGGTGGCTAATAAGTCATCGATTAATAAAATGCGCTCGCCTTGCTTTATCGCAGCGCTGGGTAATTCGATAATGTCATTGCCATATTCAAGCGTATATTCGTAAAGTACGGTAGGTGGCGGAAGTTTGCCATGTTTTCTAATCATGGCGAGTGGTAATTTTAATTTATAAGCAAGCGTTGATGCAAATAAAAATCCGCGTGATTCAATACCGATAATGGTATCAATTTTATCGTTTGCATAACGTGAATAAAATTGATCAATCACATAGTGATAGGCTTTGGGATCTGCGAGCAGCGGTGAAATATCGCGAAACAAAATTCCAGGTTTAGGAAAATCAGGAATATCGCGAATAACTTGTTTAATATCCATCTTTTAATTACTGTACTGATTTCATCATATAATCGAGTGCAGACAGTGTATCTTCATCACTACACTGTGGACATAAACCTTTTGCAGGCATAGCCTTAAAGCCTTTTAAAGCATGTTCTTTTAATACATCCATACCTTTTGCTAAATGTGGCGCCCAGCTGTTTTTATCGCCATATTTAGGTGCGCCGGCAGTGCCATTATCATGACAAAAAGCACAATCTTTTTTGTAAAGTTGCTCACCTGTTAAAGGTGCACTTGCAGCAGCAGCTGCGGCTGCAGCCGCTTCAGATGCGCCAGCTACATTCACTTGTCCTACAGGATTAGTATTATTTTCAATTACTTGTGAGCGCGTGAGGGTGTCTGCAATAGCAACTAGGGAAGTAGTAGTGATGATGATTCCCAATCCTAACAATAAACGACGACCCAACATAATTCACGCTCCTAAATAATATACTCTTGCCATTATACTTAAATTTGTTAGTTTTTACACCGATTCTTCAAGTGCAAGACTTGGCTCATTACCCCAAAATTTTTGGGCTACATATAAACTCACAATATTCATGATAACACCCACGACTAAGCCTTCTAATCCATAAGGGTTATTCAAGCCATATTGCCAAACCCACATGCTGATAAAACCACAGGCAACAGAAGTTAAATAAACTTTAGCGTTGGTGCGAAAACCAAAGATAGCGGCAATTAAAGGTACAACCATCATGGGTGCCCAGAAATGGTAAGCATAAATTAAAATATCGATGATACTTGCCACTTTCACAGCCATGATCACTGCGCCTATACCACAGAATAAAGTAAATATTTTTGCTAACCGTAATTCCTGTGTCGCAGAAAGCGGTTTTTTCACTAAAGGTTTAACAATATCATTAGTAAAAGCAACACTTGCAGCATTAAGAAATGATTCTGCAGAAGACATCACTACGCAAATAATACTTGCAATCACGATACCCACAATACCAACTGGTAATGCAGTTTGAACCAAATAAGGTACGGCTAAATTTGGATTTAAATCAGGTTGTAATGCCAGCGCCACTAATCCTAAACAACCCGTGATGGCAAAAAATGGAATAGAAAATAAACCACTCCATAATGTTCCGCGGGCGATATGATGAATATCTTTACCGATTAATAAACGTTGTAAATAAGGTGGTACTAAAGTTTCACCTAACATAAAAGTTAAAAATAAAGAAATAAACGCAAGCCAAGTTAAATGTGAACCTGGAATTGATAAATGATCTACTGGAATACGGGCTAATACAGCATCCACACCGCCTGCGTGAATCACGGAAAATATCAATGCGAGTGGCAAGCCTAAGGCCAAGACTACAAATTGTAAAATTTCAGTAATGACAACTGCGCGAATACCGCCCAAGGTTACATAAACAATTAAGGTACCACAACCTAACACAATACCCCATATGCGAGAAATACCTAAAAATGTTTCAAATACATAACCCATGGCCCCGACTTGTGCGCCAATAATACCAATACACAGTAAAACGCCGCAGATACCAGAGACTAAACGTCCTGGCTTGCCATAGGCTTTAACCATAATGTCACCGATAGAAATAGCATCGCGATGGGCTTGCATACGAGGGGCCACGAATTTTGCAACCAAAATTTCTTTTAAACTAAATCCCCAGAGCGCAACAATATTAACAATACCCCACATAAATACTTTTTCAGCATTACCTAGGGTAAAACCACCACCAATAAAAGCAGCAGATAAAGTTGCGAAAACCACAGGCGCGGTATAATCACGGCCGGCAACCGCATATTGATTTAAAGTTTTGATACCACGACTTGCATATAAGCCAAGACCCATGACCGCAACAAGATATATAACAACAATAATGTAATCAATATTGGCTAGCATGGCATTTCTCCTTTCCTCAAATAATATTTACGCGTATGATCAATGCTTAAGCGCCCGTAGCTCAGATGGATAGAGCGTTGGCCTCCGAAGCCAAAGGTCAGAGGTTCGAATCCCCTCGGGCGCACAAGGTCTATCCAATAGCCCCTTATTTATCGAGATTTTTTGCTCTCAATAATTAAATAATCAATCACTTTTGTCGTGGTGACCGCATCATGCGCCATACCCAAGCTTGTTAAATATTCACCATTCACCACTACCGCTGGAATAGAATTCACTT
>JBEKTV010000085.1:0-5298 GCA_049515675.1 Gammaproteobacteria bacterium
CTGCGCGTTGGAGTCGTGAATTTGCTTATCGCTGGCTTTATTCCAGCGCTAAAGATCCGGGGGTGCGTAATAGTTTGTCGGTGTTTACCCAATATGCAACTGTTGCACTTGGCGCGTTTATTATTTTACGGGTATTAGGCATTGATTTAACCACTTTAACGGTTGTGGCCGGTGCGCTTGCAGTCGGTATCGGTTTTGGTTTACAAAATTTAGCTAATAATTTAATTAGCGGTGTTTTATTATTAATTGAAAGACCTATGCGCGCAGGCGATGTGGTGACTATGGGTACATTTGAAGGTGAAGTGACACATATTGGTATGCGTGCAACCACAATTAAAAATTGGGATAATATGGAAGTGATGGTTCCTAATGCGGAAGCGGTGAGTAAACCACTGACCAATTGGACTTTGCATGATACGATAGTGCGAACCGTGTTTACCTTGCGAGTAGGTTTTAATGAAAATCCACACCAAGTGCAAGCTATTATTTATCAAGTGGTCACGCGTCATCCTGCGGTAGTTGCGCATCCTAAGCCGGAAATATTTTTATTAGAATTTGCAGAAGATGCGATGATCTTTGAAATTCGTTATTACATCGATTTCAATTACTGCAATTCACGCCCATTAGTCAGATCAGAAATTTTATTGAGCTTATGGGATAGTCTTAAAACTGCAGGTATTGATATGCCTTATCCACGTCAGGCAGTGGAATTGTCACAAGCACCGCAATCTACCAAGCATAAATTTCAAGATTTAACGCATCCACTACCGGATAAATAATCTTATTTTTATACGCCACCTTCGGTCAACTTTCTTGGATCTAATAATTTATCGAGCTCTTCACTTGATAAATCAGTCATTTCCAAGGCAACTTCTTTAACGCCGCGATGTTCTTTGTAAGCACGTTTTGCAATGGCTGCGCCTTGCTCATATCCAATCACACGGTTTAGGGCCGTCACTAAAATAGGATTTTTATCAAGAGCGGCTTTAATATGCGCGGTATTGACGGTAAAACCTTGAATGGCTTTATCAGCTAATACCACACAGGCATTACTGAGTAAGTGAATATTTTGCAGAATATTATAACCAATCACCGGTAACATCACATTTAATTGAAAATTGCCCGCTTGACCGCCCATAGTAATGGTTAAATCATTGCCAATGACTTGTGCGCAAATCATACAAACCGCTTCTGGAATCACGGGATTGACTTTACCTGGCATAATACTGCTGCCGGGCTGTAAATCCGGTAGAGAAATTTCTGATAATCCTGCCAATGGGCCGCTATTCATCCAGCGTAAATCATTTGCAATTTTGGTTAAGGTCACGGCTAACACTTTTAATTGTCCTGATAATTCCACAGCCGTATCTTGGCTACTCATTTGCACAAAGAAATTATCACTGCTGGTAAAATCAATTTTAGTCTCAGTAGCTAATTCTTTTGCAACCAATGGCCCAAATTTTGGGTCGGCATTTACACCTGTACCAACAGCGGTGCCGCCAATAGCAAGTTGATTTAATCTTGGCAGTGTTGCCCGAATACGCATTTCACAATCGGATAATTGTGCTTGATAAGCCCGTAATTCTTGATCAAATCTAACAGGCATTGCATCCATTAAATGGGTGCGACCGGTTTTAGTAATGCCTTCTAATGATTTTGCTTTATCGTGCAGAACTTGTTGAATATGTTTTAAGGCCGGTAATAATTTTTCATGCACCATTAAACTGCTGCTCACATGAATTGCACTAGGAATGACATCATTACTGCTTTGGCTCATATTGACATGATCATTAGGATGAATGGCAATACCGGTAGCTTTTTTGGCTAAATGCGCAATGACTTCATTGGCATTCATATTGGTACTGGTACCCGATCCGGTTTGAAATACATCTAATGGAAAATCATGATTATGTTTACCTTTAGCCACCTCTAGCGCAGCGTTGGAAATCGCATCACATTTATCTTTATCTAATAGTTTTAGCGTGTAATTAGCATTAGCCGCCGCATGTTTAATCAGGCCCAATGCGCGAATAAATTCAGGAGGCATGGCAAGTCCGCTTAATGGAAAGTTTTCCACCGCACGCGCAGTTTGCGCGCCATAAAGTGCATGTTCTGGGACTTTGACTTCGCCCATGCTGTCTTTTTCGATACGATAATTGGTACTCATGTTGTTTCCCCTTCAAAAATATAACAGGCCCTAATAAAACCAGAGAATTGTAGCATGGCTGCGTGTATAATGTGAGGGGTTTGATAATCCCCTATTAATATGATATCATATTGATATAGAATGATATCAATCGGGGGCAAAATGATTCGTACAGTGATTAGCATAGAACCTGAAGAAAAAGCTTGGCTGGAGCAGCAGGCTAAATCTGATAATGTGACCATGACTGAAATGGTAAGGCGTGCCATACGCAGTTATCATGAAAGTCTACTCAAGCAAGGGAAAGCGGATGTGATTAGCTTATTGCAGGAAACACAGGGTATCGGTTTTCAAGAAGATGGATTGCAATATCAAGATCGCATGCGCGACGAATGGAGTGAGCGCGAATAGGGAGAGAGATTGTGAAATTATTATTAGATTCTGTCATCTTGATTGATCATTTTAATGGTGTGCATGCGGCTACGGATTTTATGACTTTGCATTATAAGCAATCATTTATTTCAGTAATCACGCGTGCCGAAGTTTTGGCTGGATTTGAAAAAAAACATCTTAAAAAGGTAACATTATTATTAGATTCTTTTTTAAGTTTAAATATAGAAAAGCAAGATGCAGACTTAGCTGCACAATTGAGACGCAAATATAAATGGAAGCTGCCTGATGCACTACAAGCTGCGGTGAGCACAAACCATGGCTTAAAATTAGTGACACGCAATACTAAAGACTTTAATCCAAAAAAGCATGAATTTGTAATGATTCCTTATGTGATATAAAAGAGAGATTATTTATGTTGATATTTTTGCAAGGTCAAAATCAAAGTGATTTTTACATTGTTAAACTTGGGCATTTAACAGATGAAGTCCAAACCCGTTTAGAGTATTTACTACAAGCAAAAGTAGTCGAACATTTATCGGCGGATGCTTATGTATTACCACGTTTGGGGACTATTTCTCCTTGGTCTTCTAAAGCGCTGGATATTTTACATTTATGCGGCCTGACCGATATCGAGCGAATTGAGCACGGTAGAACTGCCACAAAAACAACATTAACATTTGATCGCATGACAGAATCGGTGTTGTATCATTTTGATGAATTAAAACATGTGTTCGATGCGCAGCCGCAAAAACCCTTGCAAACTATTAGCGATTTACATAAAGCCAATGAAACGCTGGGACTGGCATTATCAGAAGAGGATATCAAATATTTAACAGCTGTGTTTAAAGATTTAGACCGCGATCCGACAGATGCTGAACTCATGATGTTTGCACAAGTCAATTCCGAGCATTGTCGACATAAAATTTTTAACAGTGAATTTACTATTGATGGTGAGCACCAGCCCCTTAGTTTATTTAATATGATTAAAAATACATTTCATGAAAATCCCGATAAGGTATTATCCGCCTATAAAGATAATGCTGCAGTTATCGAGGGTAATGAAGCGACACGTTTTTATTGCGATGCAAATCATGTTTATCATTATCATCAAGAAGCCGCACCTATTTTAATGAAAGTAGAAACGCATAATCATCCGACCGCCATTGCACCATTTGCTGGTGCTGCAACTGGCGCAGGTGGTGAAATTCGTGATGAAGGTGCTTGTGGTCGTGGCGGTAAACCCAAAGCAGGTTTAGCAGGATTTACGGTTTCAAATTTACGTATTCCTGATTTTCCGCAAAATTATGAAGGGATTGAAAACAAACCCGATCACATTGCTTCGCCCTTGCAAATCATGATAGATGGCCCCATTGGTGCTGCGCGTTACAATAATGAATTTGGTAGACCTAATTTATGCGGTTATTTCCGCACATTTGAGCAAACATTTGATGGTGTTACTCGCGGTTATCATAAGCCTATTATGATTGCCGGCGGCATGGGTTTAGTCGAAGCTCAACATATTCAAAAACAAGAAATTGCCGAAGGCAGTTTAATTGTTATTTTAGGTGGGCCTAGCTTTATTATTGGTTTAGGTGGCGGCGCCGCATCATCAAAAGCATCTAGTGGCAAAGATGTAGAATTAGATTTTGCATCTGTGCAACGTGACAATGCAGAAATGCAACGCCGCTGCCAAGAAGTGATTGATAGATGCTGGGCGCTCGGCGAATATAATCCGATTTTATCTATTCATGATGTAGGCGCAGGCGGTTTATCAAACGCAGTGCCGGAAATTATTCATGATGCCGGACGTGGCGGAATTTTTGATATTCGTAAAGTACATTTGGGCGATCCTTCATTATCACCTATGGAAATTTGGTGTAATGAATCGCAAGAGCGTTATGTGTTAGCAATTGAGGCAAGTCATATAGCAACATTTGAAGCGATAGCTAAACGCGAGCGTTGTCCCTATGCCATTATTGGCGAGGCGCAAGAGTGGCCGAAATTACAAGTGCATGATTCATTATTAAAACAAGATACTGTTAATTTGCCTATTCCTGATTTATTTCCTAAACAACATGCCTTGAAAAAAAATGTGAAACGTAGCAAAAAAACAGGTGCAAAATTTGCTACCCAAAAATTAGATCTCAAAAATAACCTAGAGCAGATTTTACAACATCCAAGCGTTGCGGATAAAAGTTTTTTAATTACCATAGGCGATAGAACAGTAGGCGGCTTAACTGCGCGTGACCAAATGGTAGGACCTTGGCAAATTCCGGTTGCGGATGTTGCCGTCACATTTACTGATTTTAAACATGAATCAGGTGAAGCCATGGCCATGGGTGAGCGTACACCTTTAGCCATATTAAATGCGCCCGCATCAGGCCGAATGGCAGTTGCAGAAGCAATTACTAATATAGCCGCAGCACGCATTGATAAAATAAGCGATATTAAATTATCAGCCAATTGGATGGCGGCCTGCGGATTTTTAAATGATGATGCAGATTTATATGATACCGTAGCAGCAGTTGGGATGGAATTATGTCCTGCACTTGGTATTTGTATTCCCGTAGGTAAAGATTCTTTATCTATGCGTATGAATTTTGAAAAAAATGGGCAAGCGCAACAAGTCGCAGCACCGGTTTCATTAATTGTCAGTGCCTTTGCACCAGTATTAAATGCCCGTGATACCCTCACGCCAGAATTAAATACAATAGAAGATACAGAAATATTATTAATCGATTTAAGTCGTGGTAAAAATCGTC
>JBEKTV010000086.1:0-5278 GCA_049515675.1 Gammaproteobacteria bacterium
CTAAGGGTGGTAAGCCAATAAAACGATAACCATCTCCTTCACGGAATTGAAAACCTGGAATCACGACGGCATTACTCATTTTCGCTAAACGTGAAAGTCCTGTGACAGTTGCAGTAGGAATACCGAAAAATGGGGCAAAAACACTGTGTCTTGCGCCATAATCTTGATCCGGTGCATACCAAATCGCTTCGCCTTTTTTAAGGGCTGCGACCATGCCGCGAATATCACTTCTATGGATCACGCCATGAAAATGGGCTTTGCGTTGTTCTAACACTAAATGATCAATTAATTTATTTTTAAGTGGCCGATAAGTGGCATGCATAGGCATTAATTTTGCGACTAAATAGCCGGCTAATTCTAATGAAGCAAAATGTCCGCCCATGATAATAATGCCGCGTTTTTCTTCCAGTGCTTTGTTCACATATTCAAGACCATCCACTTTGACACGATTTGATAATTTTTCAGGGTTGCCCAAAATAGTAACGGCGCCTTCAATTGCACCTAATCCTACTTCAGCAAAACTTTGTCTCGCAATTTTATTTATTTTTTTTTCATCCCAATCTGGGAAACATAATCGCAGATTGGTTTTTGTAATATGCCTTCGTTTTGGCATTAAATAATAAAGTGCGCTGCCAAAACCTCTGCCTATGATTTGCTGTAATTTAAAAGGTAAATGTGCAATCACATAGGCAAATGCTAAACCTATCCAAGTTAAAAAATAGCGTGGGCTTAAAAATTGTTTCATGACTACTCTAGGATTTTGTATCCAGCATATTTAAGGTATTGCTGCGGAATTTTAATGGATCGGCAATCACTGGAATCGGTGTTTGAATACCGCCAATACCATTAATGGTTAAAGTGCCAAAATTAAAAATACGACCGAAAAAGCTTTGATTGACGGTTAAACTTTCAACACGCGCAAGGCTTAATTCAATTGTATTACGCTGTATCCAACCAAATTTCGCAATCACGCGTTTATTCGTAAGCGCAAGCTCGGTTGTTAAATAATAAATAATATCCTTAATAGTGGTAAAAATAACCACTACCGCAATACCTGCAGACAGCAACCACATGTTTTTCATCAATACTAACGCGAGCAGCAATAGCAAGCCATCAGAGACGAAAATAAACCAATGAATTTGGGCCTTTTCGATAATTTTTTCACCGGGCATTAATACGGTTTCGACGTAATTCATAGAAATTTTCCTTTATATCTTTTACAATGGTCTTACTGCCAATCTGGCATTTTATCACAATAGGTTAATTGTTATGTCTATTCAAGATTATAAACCTAAAGCTGACTTACTCAAAGACAGAGTCATTCTGGTCACAGGGGCTGGCGAAGGGATTGGCAAGGTGGCGGCTAAGACGCTGGCTTTGCATGGTGCTACGGTTATTTTATTGGGGCGTACCATTAATAAACTTGAAAAGGTTTATGATGAAATTAAAGCCCAGGGATCACCAGAAGCCATTATTTTACCTTTAGATTTAAAAGGCGCAAATGCTGATGATTATCAAAAAGTGCAAACCTTGATTAGCGAGCAATTAGGTCGTTTAGATGGGATTTTGCATAATGCTGCGGTTTTGGGCGGGCTTACTACTATTGAATTACAAGATATCAAAAAATGGTTTGATATTATTCAAACGAATTTACACGCACCGTTTTTATTAACACATGCCATGTTGCCTTTATTAAAAGCATCGCCTGATGCACGGGTTTTATTTACAGCCGATGAAGTTGGTGTTCATGGCAAAGCCTATTGGGGTGCTTACGGCGTTGCGAAAGCGGGCCTGATTAATTTTATGCAAATTTTAGCGGATGAATGTGAAGTCAATACGCATATTCGTGTGAATGCAATAATACCGCCTGCAACTGCAACCCGGATTCGCAAACAAGCATTTCCAGCTATTTTGCATGAAGCGATTCCAGATCCTAGCATTTATATGCACTATTATTTATATTTAATGGGACCTGACAGCCAACATATCAATGGGGAGATTATCACAATATGATTAAAGTATTAGTCTGCGGCGCTAATGGTCGTATGGGCAAGGAAGCAGTCATTGCGATTACCAATGATCCTGAATTAGAATTAGTCGGTGTATCTTTGCGCGAAGATCACTTGGCAGATAAAATTAATTTACATAAACCCGATGTGGTATTAGATTTAACTACGCCAGATGCGGTTTATGAAAATTGTAAAACGATTATCGAACATAATGTACATCCTGTGATTGGTACCACTGGCTTGACCGCTTTGCAAATTGAAGAATTACAACAACTCTGCGCACAAAAACAATTAGGCGGCATTATCGCGCCTAACTTTTCTTTAAGTGTCATGCTGATGATTAAAATGGCATCAATAGCTGCCCAATATTTCCCGCATGCGGAAATTATTGAATTACATCACGATAAGAAAAAAGACTCGCCTTCTGGCACTGCTATTAAAACCGCACATGCGATTGCACAAAATCGTGATCAGGAATCAATTACTGTTCCAGACGCCAAAGGTTTAGGCCGTGGTTATCTTTGTGAAAATGTGCCTATACATTCGGTGCGTTTGCCTGGTCTTGTTGCTCATCAACAAATTATTTTCGGCGGACAATACGAATCACTTGAAATTAAGCAAGATAATTTTGACAGAAAATCATTTATGCCAGGGGTTTTAATGGCGTGTAAAAAAAGCCTTGGATTAGATAAATTGATATATGGCTTAGAGCATTTGTTGTAATCTAATGTTTTTTATTTAACACATTTGTCTTTACTAGCAATTGTATTGCGGTAATTACAATCCAAAGCGACCATAACAACATTAAGCCACGATACACCCAAAGCGGTGCTGAAATAATCCAAGCCCTCGGCCATGTTTCCATACTGATATCTTGGAACCATACATAATCTGCGTGCAAGCCGGTATTTAATACACTAGGTAATAAATGCATATCTGGCATATCGCGAAGGCCGTGAATCATGGCGTATATTAAAATAATTAAAGCGGCGAGCATTAATATACCTAATAATACTTGTACTAAGCGATGTAATTTTTTTGGCACGCTTACAATAAATTTTGTGTATAAACTGCAAGAGACTAAGGCTACGATAACCCACAATCCTAAAAATGGCGTGAGTATACTTAAACCTAATAATAAAATTAACCATTGCCAAGTTTTTAAAGGTGTATTTGACATTTTCCCTAAAACAACCGCTAAAATAATTGCACCGACTGCCCAGATCCAATATAACAAGGCAGGACCATAACCTTGACCGCCTAAAGCCAGTATCCAACGATCATCTGGCATATTAATGCCTAAATTCACATTATAAGTTGGGCTGCCCCATTCAAGCTTAGGCGTATGCATAAAAATACTTTGGGAATTTGTCGTTTGCCAAGTCATATCCACCCAATTATCACCAGGACTAATTGCTAAAATCAGTTCATTATTTTCATTTTGTAATACTTGTTCAACACCATTTATACGCACTTCTGAGATATTTGCATCTTGTGGTAATACTAGTGTGTGTTGTCCACCCAATGTACTGCGTAATAATGCTTGCATACTGACCACGCTACCTCTGTCGTGTGAGCGGGTTAATAAATTCACTTGATCAATTGTTAGCGTTGATCCTTTTAATGCGGGCAAGCGATTTAATTGAATATGTACAGATTCTGAAGGCCAAGGTTGCCATTGTAATTGCCATTCTTTATATTGTGTTTGTGATAAAACAGGAATACCGGTAATCGTTGGATGCCAAATAGGCGAAATATTGACCCGCCACTCTTCGACCCAATTTTTTGCATCAGGGGCAAGTAAAGTTAAATCATTGTAATCACTAATGGTCGATTGCCAAGTGACTTCACGCTGATGCGGCGCAAAATTAACTTGTACTTGATTGTTTTGCACAACCATACCAGATGTTGTGACTGCTTCATGTGCTAGCAATGGAATATTGAGTTGAATGCTGCCTGCAACTGGTGCAACACGCACAACTTCTGTTGTTACTTCGCCGGTTAATCCTAAATTTAAATGACGAATCACCCGCACAAAAGGCTCAAAAGTCGTATTATTATCATTTTGGGCATTATGCTCGCGGCGTAATAAATCTAAAGTTTTTCCTGTTAAGCGTTGATTATCTAAGCCTTCAACAAACCAATTCGGCGCAGTGACATCAACACGATGTGGAATTAATGGAAAATCTAGCGATACTTTATCCATATTAAAAGCTCTACCATATACCATAACGGTATGGTGACCTTTATCAAGTTGCACCATGAGCGTATCATTTTGCCAAGTGAGTCCTTTTGCAGGCATTTGATTAACAAACACTTGATCTGCTTGCCAATAAGCAGAACGTCCTGGAATAGGCACAGCAACTGGTGCTAATGTATCAATTTGCATACTTAAATAAATTTCATCTTGCGCAACATTTACAAACGCCGCAGCAATACTTGCGCATTCTGGCAAACAAGATTCTGGTGCTAATAAACGCTCCTGCAAAGTGCTTAACATGTCATGATTAGGAATATCACTTGCACTGGCAGGCTGCAGGTTTAATCCCAAAAACATGAGTGCCACCATAGGTAAAACGTGTTTATTAATGCGCAATTTTACATCCTTTATTTTCCATAAATGTAAGGCTAGCGCGATTGCAAAAATAATTTGCAAAAATGTAAGTGCACCTAGCATCACAGGTGATAATAAAAATAAATAAATATGTTGGTCTTCAGCAACAGCAGAAGTCCAGTTCAAATGAATTTGTTGCCATTCCCACTGCGGTTTTGCAGGTCCAGTTTGGGTTTTTGCATCTACTGGAACACTTAAAGTTTCTTCTTGTTCACGCATTAACATAGGTCTTGCTTCCATCAGCATTTTTTCTTGCACGATTTGCGGCTTCGCGATTGCAGTTTGATTTTTGATTTGTGGATATAAGCTCGCGACTAAATTCACACTACTTATCCATACAATCATTACCGCCAAGACAACAAAACTTAACATCCGATAAATTTCTGCAATACGCGAAAAGCGCGATGTTTTTAACCATTGCATTACCCACAAGGCTACAACAATATTTAACCACAGCAATAAAGATATTTGCGCTTGATGATAAGTAAACACTAAAATAAATAATGCCACCAAACCCCATTTTTTACCCACAATGGCAGTTATCGCTAATGTCACCAAAAACACAATAAAAATATCAAATAACGACCATTGTGATAAAACGCTACCCTCAATTTGGTCCACGCCAAATGCAGTTAATAATTGCCAACCGGGTGGT
>JBEKTV010000087.1:0-5220 GCA_049515675.1 Gammaproteobacteria bacterium
ATAATCGCCAGTTAAAGTATGGGCTTTCATAATCACATCGGGCGTGCCTTCTGCAACAACTTGTCCGCCATGAACGCCAGCACCAGGACCAATATCGACAATATAATCGGCTAAACGCATAGTATCTTCATCATGTTCAACGACGATGACGGTGTTACCAATATCACGTAAATGCACTAGTGTTTTTAAAAGTCTAGCATTATCACGTTGATGTAAACCTATGGTGGGTTCATCTAATACATACATTACGCCTACAAGTCCTGCGCCAATTTGACTTGCTAAACGAATGCGCTGCGCTTCACCGCCGGATAAAGTTTCGGCGCTTCTATCTAGGGTTAAATATTCTAAACCGACGTTGACTAAAAAATTAAGTCTCGCAATCAGTTCTTTTAAAATTTTATCAGCAATTTCACCGCGTTTACCCGGTAATTTTAAAGTCATAAAAAAATCGTGAGCAGTATTAATCGGTAATTGGGTAATCGCAGGTAAATTATGTTTATCAATAAATACATTACGTGCCTCGATTTTAAGGCGTGAGCCTTGGCAATCTGGGCATGGTTGTTCGCCTAAATATTTTGCCAGTTCCTGGCGAATCACTTCCGATTCTGTTTCTTGATAACGTCGCTCCATGTTGGGCATGACGCCTTCAAAATCATGGGTTCTACGCATCAAACGGCCTTTGCTGTTGTAATAACGGAATTTTATTTGCTCGCCATCATTGCCATAAAGAATGATGTCTTGAATTTTTTTCGGTAATTTTTCAAAAGGTTTTTCAAGATCAAAATGATAATGTTCAGCCAGCGATAATAATAATTGAAAATAATAATGATGTCGTGCATCCCAACCGCGAATCGCGCCTTGGGTTAAACTTAAACTTGGATCTGGCATTACGCGCTTGAGATCAAAAAATAATTGTTGACCTAAACCTTCACAAGTAGGGCAGGCGCCGACTGGATTATTAAATGAAAATAATCTTGGTTCTAATTCACTTAAACTATAACCACATTGCGGACAAGCAAATTTGCTGGAAAATGTCATTTCATTAAATTGACCTTTTTCCATAGGCGCAACGTAAACTAAACCTTCAGTTAATTTTAAAGCGGTTTCAAAAGATTCGGCCAAGCGCTGCGCGCTATCAGGTTTTACTTTTAATCTATCGACCACAATTTCAATCGTGTGTTTTTGTTTTGGATTTAATTTAGGTGCAGAATCCAGTTCATATAACTCACCATCAATGCGTGCGCGAATAAAACCTTTATGTGAAAGTTCCGCCAATAATTTTTCATGTTCGCCTTTTCGTTCTTGCACAATGGGCGCAAGAATTAAAATCGCTGTATCTTGTGGCAGCGCTAAAACTTGGTCTACCATTTGACTCACAGTTTGTGCAGCTAATACGGTGTGATGTTCGGGACAGCGGGGTTCACCTGCGCGCGCAAATAATAAACGTAAATAATCATAAATTTCAGTAATAGTGCCGACGGTAGAGCGTGGATTATGCGAAGTGGATTTTTGTTCAATGGAAATTGCAGGCGATAAACCTTCAATTAAATCTACATCGGGTTTTTCCATCATGGATAAAAATTGTCTGGCATAAGCTGACAAAGACTCCACATAACGCCTCTGTCCTTCAGCATATAAAGTATCAAAAGCTAGAGAAGACTTTCCTGAGCCTGAGGGGCCGGTAATTACTATTAGCTTATCTCTAGGTAGCTCTAAATCGATGTTCTTAAGATTGTGGGTGCGCGCTCCACGGATGGTGATTTTATTCATAGGTGCATATTGTACCTTAAAATCATGATATTTGGGCAATGTATGGGTAAGTTTGTTTTCTTAATGTTTTTTTAATAATTATTGAATATAATGTTATAAATATAATTTATAGGGCTTTGCCGAATGTCTATTGAACAAATACAGCAAACAAATTCGCAACTTGCTGATAATATTGAGAAATTACAAGCTTACATTGACCTTTTAATCATGACCTGTAGCGCTCAAGCTAAGGCTCAAAGATCAATAGCTACGCCAAATTTACTACAGCAGACCCTACATCAGCAGCTTTTAGAAAAAATAAAGCGCATTCATGAAGAAATGGAGCCCCACCTGTGTTTATTGGTAGCGACAGAAAAATTATTACGTGAAGCCCGAGAAAGCTACCAAGCCTGGTGTGTAGGTGCAGAACTGTCGGATGATGAGTCTGAAGATTTCTTAAGTCTAATAGATTTAAATGCGGAAGTTATAGCAGAGCTGCGTGATTCACTCTCTTTTGCTATTAACAAGGCTTCAGGCTGGAATGCATATGATTTGATTGAAGCTTATCCTGAATACTCACCAGAGTTTAGTAAAAAAAGAAATGCTGAAAGTGCTGAACTTATGCCTGCAAATATTCTACATGTTTACAATAATAGCAATAAACGCCAGCGCCAAGATACTCTTGATGTTGATCTTACCTGTAACGAAGAGCTAGGCGATGATGCCCTGAATGTCACTTACAAAAAGTAATGGCTCTTTAAGTATTAAGTTGACTTTCTTAAGGATGTTTTAATAATAAATAGTTATAATGTCGATAAATTAATTTAATCATTGAGGTTGATGAAATGACAAACAAAGAAAAATATCAGCAAATGTTTGATATAAATAGTGTTGAATTAGAAGTAAAAATTGAACAGCATAACATGGGAATAAGATTTAATGCAGCGCAAATGCAAAATATTAGAACTGCATGGGCGAATGTTAAATTTGCAGTTGAAATGCTAAAAAATGAACCTGGTGTGGATATTCAACAATTTGCACCAGCAATCCAGCATTACAATTTTATGGTTGCTGCGATAGAACAAATAAATGCAAATAATCCAGATAGGAATGCATATATTGCAAATCAGCCATCACCTATAAGGGGTAAAAAACAGCCTAAAATGCCACCTCTATTTCATATAAAAAATGAGAGCAAAATACACAATCAAAAACAGGCAAGAAGCACGCTTCAAGGTTTTCAGTTATATATCCAAAACCAAGGTGTGACTCTAGCACAACTAGAAAAATCTCTAGAAAGTTCTTTTAATACTTTATCTATTGTTCAACCAACGGGCAATAAAATGGACCCTAGCATTTAAATCTCATTGCGCGCCTATGATATTTTTGCCATCATAGGCGCATGTCGCAAATAGTACCCATTCAAACCAAACCCATCATTCTCGCGTTATCCAGCTTATATGCGCTGCGCATGTTGGGTTTATTTCTTATTTATCCGGTTTTAGCGATTTATGCTGTGCATTTGCCGGGGGCTACGCCATTTTTACTGGGTGTGGCTATGGGGATTTATGGTTTAAGCCAAGCCATCTTACAAATTCCTTTTGGGATGTTATCGGATAGATTTGGTCGAAAGCCGCTGATCATTATTGGTTTATTGTTATTTGCATCAGGTAGTATTGTTGCAGCTTTAAGCCAAGATATTTATGGTTTGATTATTGGGCGCATATTACAAGGTACTGGCGCTATTTCCGCAGTTATTACCGCATTACTTGCGGATTTATTAGTGCCTGAGCAACGTGCTAAGGCTATGGCGATTGTTGGTCTTACTATTGGTGTGGCATTTGGATTATCTTTAATAATTGCGCCAGGGCTTGGTGCTGCTATTGGCTTAAGCGGTTTGTTTTGGGTCATTACAGTTCTGGTTTTATTATCTTTAGTGGTCTTAGTTTTTTTTGTGCCAGAACCCGCACAAACACAACAATCTTTGCCCAAAGGTCAGCTGTCTTTGGTATTTTATAATCGACAATTATGGTTATTAAATTTTAGTGTGTTTTGCCTACATACGTTACTTACCACCTTATTTTTATGGCTGCCTGCAAGGCTTGAAGCCTTAACGCAGCATTGGTATCAGCAATCATTAATATATTTAGTATTGTTAGTGGGATCATATGCTGTGATGATGCCAATATTAATTCGCGCAGAAAAAACCTATAAACAAAAATTAGTAGTGCAGGGCAGTATTGTGATGTTTGCCTTGGCTTTATGTTATTTTGCGTTTATGCCCAATACTTTGTGGCATATATTATTAGGTTTATTTATTTTCCTTATTCCATTTAATTTATTAGAAGCCACACTGCCTGCATGGGTATCACGACTCGCACCACAACAAACGCGCGGTGCAGCTATGGGCTTATATGCAACAATGCAATTTTTAGGGATTTTCACAGGCGGCGCGCTCACTGGGTGGTTGTTAAATTCAATTTCTTTTAATAACATATTTTTAAGTTTTAGCGTTCTCATGATAATATGGTTTATAATTGTGCGGGGTTTAAAACAGCTAACAAAACAGGAGTGAACATTATGGCAAGAGGGATCAATAAAGTAATATTAATTGGCAATTTGGGCGCAGACCCAGAAGTGCGACATATGCCAAGTGGTGGTGCTGTCACTAATTTAAGTGTGGCCACCTCTGAATCTTGGAAAGACAAAGACAGCGGCCAAATGGTAGATAGAACCGAATGGCATCGCGTAGTGTTGTATCAGCGTTTAGCAGAAATCGCGGGCGAATATTTGAAAAAAGGTTCAAAAGTTTATATTGAAGGCTCATTGCGTACGCGTAAATGGGCGGATAAGACTTCCGGACAAGATCGTTATACCACAGAAATTATTGGCAATAGTATGCAAATGTTAGATGGTCGTGGTGGTCAAGCCGGTGGTGATTTTGAACAATCTGCACCGAGTTACGAAGCGCCAGCAATGAGTAGCGCAAAAAATTCAGCACCTCAAGCCGTGAGTGCGGGCGTTGATGATTTTGATGATGAAATCCCATTTTAGGGATCAGGGAAAAATTTAAATGGAACATTTGTTAACCATCGCACCATTAATCATAATGGTGCTGGTGGGGTTTGTTGCACAGCGTTTATATCAAGTCCAATCTAAAAGTCTTGCCGCTCTTGCGATTTATATTCTTGCACCTGCCGTGATGTTGTTAGGTATTCTTGATGAACACCTTGATCTCAGTATTTTATATATGCCCATTATTGTGTTAGGAATGGGAGTGTTAATTGCAAGTGTAAGTTATGTATTTGCAGGTTTAATCTGGCAGGATGAACGTCAGCAAATGGTAGGTTTTGCTTCTGGTACTGCAAATACCAGTTATTTTGGTATTCCTGTGTGCGGCGCAATTTTAGGCCTAGAAGCACTTCCCATTGCGGTGATGTTTGCCTTAGGACAAACACTTTTTGAAGTGAC
>JBEKTV010000088.1:0-5210 GCA_049515675.1 Gammaproteobacteria bacterium
GGGATTTTCCAATTACAATATTGATTTAATGTATGGCTTACCCAAACAAACAGTGGATGATGCATTATTCGATTTACAAGAAGCCATCAGTTTTTCTCCGCCGCATTTGTCTTGGTATCATTTAACTTTAGAACCCAACACTGTGTTTTATACAAAACCACCTAAAAATTTACCTTCTGACAAATGTTTAATAGACATTGAAAAAACCGGTAGAGAATTTTTAGCCGATAAAAACTATCAACGTTATGAAATCTCCGCTTACGCAAAAAGCAATCGTTATTCGCGTCATAATTACAATTACTGGGAATTTGGCGATTATCTCGGCATAGGCGCCGGCGCTCATGGTAAAATCACTGATTTAACATCAGGCACAGTCAAGCGCCTGTGGAAACTACGTACGCCGAAAACTTATCTCAATAATGAACAGCAATATATCGGCGGCCAAAAAACATTAACGTCTGAAGATTTAAAATTAGAATTTTTAATGAATGGCTTACGCCTGATTAAAGGCATAGAAATAAAATTATTCACCGAGCGCACCGGTTTAGATTTCACAGCAATCGAGACTCAAATTCGTGCCCTCAAAAATGAAAATTTACTATACAATAATAATGAGAGCTTACAATTAACAGAACAAGGTTTATTATTTTTAGATGAAATCCTCGCAAGATTTGTTTAATCTCTAAGGAGCAATTATGTCGAACACTACCCAAAAAGCCACCTTCGCCGCCGGATGTTTCTGGGGTGTAGAAGAAACCTTTGCACAAACGCCTGGCGTCATTTCAACACGGGTAGGTTATACCGGCGGTCATACAGAAAATCCCAACTATCCGCAAGTGTGTAGCGATACCACAGGACATGCCGAAGCTGTTGAAATTACATTTGATCCCAATATTGTCAGTTATGAAAAATTATTAGATATCTTTTGGCACAAGCACAATCCGACTTTATTAAACCGCCAAGGCCCAGATGTAGGCAGCCAATATCGATCCGTTATTTTTTATCATAATGAAATGCAAAAACAATTGGCCGAACAATCTAAAAAAAATCTAGAACAGGCGCATGTGTTCGCAAAACCCATAGTCACAGAAATTGTGCCAGCAGTTACGTTTTATCCCGCAGAAGAATATCATCAAAAATATTTACAAAAACAGGGGAGATCAAGTTGTCAATTTTAAAGATGGGGATTAACTAATAAAGCCATCACCGCCATACGCACGGCAACGCCATTAGTCACTTGTTGCAGAATCACAGATTGTGGACCATAGGCAACAGCGCTTGCAATTTCAACATCGCGATTAATGGGCCCAGGATGCATCACAATCGCATCACTTTTAGCAAAGCGTAAACTATCAAGTGTTACGCAATATTTTTTGCAATATTCATCTTTAGAAAAATCATGAGCAGCCATACGCTCTAATTGCGGACGTAATACCATAATGATATCAACGTCTTTAAGACCTGTTTGCAAATCATGAAACACTTTAACGCCTAATGTTTCAGCATTATCCGGCAATAAAGATTGCGGACCAATCACCCGAATATCAGGCACACCTAAAATATGTAAGGCTTGAATATCAGATTGTGCCACACGCGAATGTAAAACATCACCTACAATCGCAATACTTAACTGTTTAAAATTCTTTTTATGATTTTTAATCGTGAGCATATCCAGCAAGGCTTGGGTGGGATGCGCGTGTGTTCCATCACCTGCATTAATCACATGACCATTATCTTTTAAAACATCAGCAAATAATTGTGGCGCACCATTTTCACTATGTCGCACAATAAAAATATCACATTGCATGGCTTGCAATGTCAGCGCCGTATCTTGCAGCGATTCGCCTTTTTTAGAAGAAGAGCTTTGAATATCTAGATTTAATACAGTAGCGCCCAATTTTTTTGCGGCCAATTCAAAACTACAGCGCGTTCTGGTACTGGGCTCAAAAAACAAATTCACCACAGTTTTACCCGCTAAATAAGCAGGTGCTGCTTCTACAATTTTCCCCTCAGGTGTTAAAAATTGCAGAGCCAGGTTTAAAATCTGGTTTAGACCTTGGGTGTTGAGATGTTCTAGGGTGATTAAATGTTGCATGGTTTTATTATATCATTTTCTTTAAGCTTCGCATCATCTTGATTGTTTTTTTGAGGAGGCTATGTTAGCCTTATCGATACCTATGAAAACCAAGCTTAACATCCTCCTTGTGGCTAGCATTTTATTGTTTATGCAGTTTGCGCTGTTTCAACATGAGCTCAGTCACACATTTTCTGACCATGATCATCATGAACATGAAATGGCAAACGACTGCCAATTGTGCCTTGGCACGCACGCGCTAGCTCAATATCTATTACCAGTTAAGATTAACATATCCTTAAGCTTAATCACGGTGCTGGTTTTATGTTTCTATAGTTTTGTTTCAATTCATTCATCTACAATACAACTCCCACGCAATCGCGCACCGCCAGTAACAGATTTGTTTATTTAAAAATATTTTTTATTTATTTAAATCTTACACTGGAGTATCAAAATGCCACGTTCTAAATTTAATCAAGTCATGTTGCCTGTCGCTGCAGTAGTGAATCCTTTTGTTGCGGGTACTGTGAATGCATTTATTCTCGAGCATTTAGTAAAATATATTAATCCTGATTACAAAGGCACGGATACAATTTATCGAGCTGGATTTGGGATTTCCTTTTGCGCATCAGCTCTTCAAAGTATGGCAATGCTTTATTATCAAAAGGTAAAGGATCAAAAGGAATCTCAATCACAACAACGCAATCACAGTCACGGACAAGAACACGAACCTGAGAGTGGATATCAGAGCAACCATAGTCATAGTCATAATCATAAATGTACTGATCCCATCATAAATCATATGATGCATATTTTTGGCTTATATCTTTATAATTTTGCTTTTGCGGTAAGTGGTCTTTATGATGCGCTACTGAATGATGAAGTTCCTGAAGATGAACAACAACGTTTAATTGTGTGTGCCGTCATTGCTTTTGGTGGTTTAGTGTATACTTTTACCGAAGCAAAATTTCATGAATTATTTATAAATGAAGCTGAGCATGATCATGGCAATATGTTAAATGCGATGTTTGACCAATTATTCACACAAGTGTTTAGTGGCGACAAAACATTATTAGATAGGGGTAAACAATTCTGGATTGCTTGGGGCGGTATGGGCTCACATGCTTTAGCTGGTTATTTTGCATCCAGAGAAGCAACAAAAGCTTTAGGTTTATTATTTTGGGGAAAATATCCATCTCCATTGGTGCAACATGTGACTGCAAGCAGTTTAGGCGTGATAGGTACCATTATGCAAACTGGAAGTGAATTGAAAGGTGTACAAAACTGCAAAGGTCCGCGCCAAACTTGGTATGATATTCAAACAATCGAAAAGATTGGTGGAAGATATCTTTTGATGCTATTTATATATGCTTTTTCAACTTTAATATTATTTCATGTTATGCCCGAATCTCTTGGTCTTAATGAAGAAATCACGCCAGAAGACGCACAAACAATGGAACGTGCTTTAAGAGTATTAGCATTTTTTATTGCTTTTGGAGTGCCTGATTGTGTAATGTCTTGGACCACTGTTGAAGGTGCAGTTAATTTTGTTAAAGAGCAAACGGGTGCAACTCGACGACCATTGCTTGCAGGTTCAGCTGATTTAAGGTCGGGTGGAACTTTTGCATTAGGGGCAGACGATTCAACAGCAGCCTTATTATCTCCAAGCTCGACGCCTGCTATTAATGACGGTGATAAAACAGAAAAATATTCATGTTGTTGTTAAGGATGAAAAAAAATGCCGCGAATGAGTCGCGGCATTTAGGTGAGAAACGCGCTTAGTTAGACTTTAGCTCTTCTCTTTGCTTTTCATTATGCTGAGATTTCTTTTCTTTTTTCCCATCTTCATCTGGACACGCCATTGATACAGCTGAGAAACCAAATACTAATGTCATAATTGCGAGGAAATATTTCATAATAATGCTCCTTGTTTTTGGGTTTGATGGCTATTGATTATACGCAGCCGGTAAGGTCTGTCAACTCATTGGAAATACAAATAGGCTTTCGTTATAACTCGGAGATAAAACAAAATTCAAAAATCGCCCAGTGCCACGCAGATATTGATAACTGTGCACTACATGCGCTGGAATAAATACCGAAGCAGGGCTTTGAAAAATTTCTGTTGTTTCATTTTCATCTGTGCCAAAAGTCACACTGACTGTTAAACCTGTGCCGTCAGGATGATTTCCCATAAAAACAAAAACACTGTCACAATGATGGGCGTGCGCATCGACGTGTGGTTGATATTCATCTTGATAATCTTTATCAAAAATGCGTTCTATAATATAGACAGAACTTCTTTCATCTATGCGATTATCCATTAATACCCAACGCTTACCTACGCCATCACGATGATATTGTAATTCAGATGCACCTTTAATAAATGGTTGTTTCACTTGTAGCGTATTTAAAAAACGTTGCTGATCGGCCCTGGTTAAAGTATTTAAAATATTTTTTCTTTGCGCAGAAAATTTTTCAGGATCTAATGCTTCATAAGCTTCAGGATTATTAGCGGTCGCTTTAATATGATAAGCAGAAGTGTGAGTGAAAGCATGACGACCTACAATAGGGTGGTGAGGCAGTGGTTTAAAACTACCTACTTTTTGAACAAGACTCGCAAGATCTTTAGCCATCTTCCAGTTATATGGAGGCTGATGGTAAAATTTTTCTAAGGTTGCAGATAATGTAAATAAATCACAAATGCCTGCGCGCTCGCCTATTCCTAAAATAGAAGTGTCAATCACCGTTGCGCCTGCATCTATAGCAGCAATGGCATTGGCTTGTGCAAGTCCAAAATCATTATGTAAATGTACTTCAATTTCGCAGGGAAAATCTTTTACCGCTTGTGCCACAGCTTGATAACATTCTCTAGGATGCCAACAACCCACAGTGTCAGCCAAACTAATGCGATCTGCACCGGCATTAACAGCTACCATGCCTAATTCATAAATTAATTCTTGAGAAGTTCTAGAAGCATCTTCAATGGTAAATCGTACTTTTAAACCGTGATTTTTCGCAAGCTTAATCGCGTCATTCACTTGCGCTTGTATCCACACTCTCGATTTATTATTAAATTTTGTGGTAAGAGAAATATCATTATAAGAAGCCCAAATCCCCACCCATTGTGCTTTTGAAT
>JBEKTV010000089.1:0-5195 GCA_049515675.1 Gammaproteobacteria bacterium
CGTTGCGGCAACTGAAGGTATTTTAAAATTATTAAATAACGAAGAATTAACAGGGGTAATGGCGCATGAACTTTCACATGTTGTCAATCACGATACTTTAATCAGCACAATTTCTGCAACACTCGCTGGTGCAATTGGGATGCTTGCTAATATGGCGCAAATGGCGATGATATTTGGCAATCGTCAGCAGCAACAAGGTAATGCGCTTGCCGGTATTTTAGTGATGATATTAGCGCCAATTGCTGCGGCATTAATTCAATTTGCAGTTTCACGTACGCGTGAATATGCTGCGGATAAAAGTGGGGCGCAATTATGTGGGCATCCTGAATGGCTTGCCAGTGCTTTGCAAAAATTAGAGCGTGGTAATGAATTACATCCTATGACTGCAGCTGAGCAGCATCCTACTTCTGCGCATTTATTTATTGTAAATCCGTTAACGCGCTCGCGTGTTGCGAATTTGTTTTCTACTCATCCGCCGCTAGAAGAGCGTGTGCGTAGGCTTATGGAAATGGCTCAGCAGAAATAATCTGGCTTATGCTGAGGAATCGGCAAATCACATCAATATCCATATTTCGCTCATGGCTAGATCGCAAAATCGCGAAATATGGATATTGATACGATTTGACTATGATTTTTATTATGATATTAAAATGGAAGTGTTCGGCCAGGCCAGGTTTTATTTTCTTATATATATACTATACTCAGATAGTTATAAACCCCACTTCTGGTGAAAAAAATGAATAATATAATAAAATCAAGCAGTTTACTATTTTTAATGACCTTATATGGTTGTTCAGATATGCCTATTTCTAAAGCACAAATGGATACAGTGACTAGCGGGCCTAATAATCCTTTGGGTGGTAATGGTGAGAGCACTGAAGAAAGCGCGCCTACATCTTCTATGACTGGTGGTGGGGGTAATTAATGAAAGCGCGGATTATTTTTATGGTGTGTTGTTGTTTAAATTTGTTTGCTTGTTCAACTGCGCCTGATAATCAAGAAGAAAATCATGGTGGAGTTGTGGGTGTGGCATTGGGTGATAGTACTACTTCCACAGTTGGTGGTCCTGCGGTGGGTGCGTTAGTGGGTAATGAAAGCGAGTAATACGATTTTAACGTGGGAATGTTAGCGTAAAATCAGTGAATTCACCTTTAACTGAATCACAAGTGATATCACCACCAAAGCTTTTCATCACTAGTTTACAAAACGCAAGACCTACGCCTGAGCCATGACGTGTGCGTGTAAAAAAGCGCTCGAAGATATGGTCTAACACTTCTTTATCCATACCAAAACCAGTGTCTTTAAAATGTAGAATGTTAAACTTTTCAGTCTGTTCACACCAAATAAAAATCTCCCCCTTGTTTGCTGCTTTTAAATAATATAAGGCGTTTTTGAGTAGGTTAAAAATCACGTGGGTGAACAAGATATCATCACCTAAAAAATTAAAATCGCATTTTTTCCAATGAATCAGTTTAGTTTCATCTTCATGTAAAGGATAACGGTGTAATGCATCAGCAAGACATTGACCCATGGATAAGGTTTTAAATTTACTGGTATCGATAGCTGAAGTGTTAGTCGTCACCAGCAACATATCAATCACCGATAAAGCAGAACGTGCTTCCATTTTTGAATTTTTAACAATATTGCTAAATGCTTTTAATTGCATAGGATTAATAAAAGGCACCTGCATGCCACTTTGTTTTGCCATTTGATAAGTTTCCAGCAATCCAGGAAAAATATGTGTCATGGCTTCAAGCCCGACTTCAATAGTACTGAGCGGTGTACGCAATTCATGCGCCATACTGGCAGCGATTAATTTAGTAGTGGCTTCGCGTTCTTCGATGACTGATTTTTCTAGACGTAATTTTTCTGCTTCTTTTTCGGCGGTGATGTCGAAGGAGATGCCGAGGATTCCTACGATGTTGTTTTCTTTGTTTCGAAGCGGTATTTTTTTTGATAGAAATATAGCTGCAGTACCATCAGAAAGTGTTGATGGTTCTTCAGAAGTAACTACTTCGCCTGTTGTTATTACCTTTAAATCAGTTTTCCTCAAATCATCTGCATCTTCTCGCCAGGGAAGGTCATAATCAGTTTTGCCAATAATTTCAGCTTGCGAAGAAAATCCTGCTGATTTAAATTGTTTTTCATTGCATCCTAGAAATGCAAAATTTTTATCCTTCCAATAAACATGCCCCGGCAAATTATTTATAATATTTTCCAATGCAATTTCTTTTTCTTCATTTTGTTTTTCAAGTTTTATTTCCTTGTTTTTCATTTCAGTAATATCAAGAGATATACCTAATAAACCAACAATTGATCCGCTAGCATCTTTCAGGGGGATTTTTTGGGATAAATATGTTATTAATTTTCCATCTTTATCATATAGAGGTTCTTCAAAAAACTGAGGAACTCCAGATCTCATTACATTAAGATCATTATTTCTTAATGAATCAGCTTGATCTTTAGGAAATAAATCAAAATCAGTTTTACCAATATATTCCTCTAAAGTTAAACCAAGATCATGTAGTTGAGCGTCATTACACCAGACAAAAACGCCATCTATATCTTTGTAGTAGACATGTCCTGGTATAAGTGAAATTATTTTTTTGATTTTATCTGTACTGTTTTCATATGTCGGTCCATTCATAAAATTGTTCCTTATAAAACATGGTCATATGACTGATGAATGATTGTGCTATTTTTAAGATTTAATGCTTTTGATTTCATTTCTATGTACCAGGGAGTTTTGTCTATCTCAGCAGATAAAGTATTACAAAAAATATGTTTTAAATGAAATAGTTTGGGATTTTCTTTGCAGCAGCCTACAACCATGGCTTGATTTTTATATGTTATCAGAATGCTTTCTTGTTGTTTTGCAGTAGATAATATAGATGGGTTTTTGCTATGCATGAGATTTAAATATGGATTTTCACGCATTGTTAATAATTTGGCGCCTGAATATTGCGGGTGCATGGCTGTATTTTGTAACAATATATTCATGACACCTGTATGCATAAAACGTTTTGAATATTGAGCCTGGCTTTCAATAGAGTTTTTATCATTGTATACCATCTCGCCCCTTATAACCATGCAAGGCATATTAAAGTCGATTACATTTTTTTTAAATATAAAATTATATTCATTTTTATTACCTGAATATAAAAACATAATTTTATCAATTTCTTTGTCGGCGTTGTATTTTCTTTCAGCAATAATCAACAATGGTAATTCTCTAATAATCATATTTTCTAAAATGGCTAGTGTTACGTTATGGCAAGGAAGTACAGTTCTGTCTTCATCTGATATTTTTTTTAATTCAGGCATGATTTCATTAATTTTATTTAAAGAGGGTGTTTCCTTAGAAATTTTGATAATAAAGTCGGTGCTTAATTGAGTGAGTTTTTTTTGGTAATCATGGGTGATTCGTTTAGATATGTACTTAGAGGTAAACAAATGAATGGAAATCTCTTTATGATTTATGGCTATTGGCATTCGTTCTTCTCTTATACTAAAAAAATCTAAAAAATAAGATAATATTAAAAATAATGTATCAAGAGATAGCGAAAAATAAACTCCATTTTTTTGATAAAATGATGTTACTGTTTCTTTTTTATCTAGCAACTCATTGTAAGATGTTATATTATTATTGAAATTTTCAAGATTATTAATTATCGATTTAATCCTTCCTTTTGATTTTTTTAAATTTTGTAGATCAGCCTCAATATGAGCTGTTCTTTTATTTAATAAATCATATCCAAGTAATAAAATTTTATAAGCCCGGATTTGGCAAAGATTTTCTCCGACTTGTGCGTCAAAGTTGGAAAATCTTTTAGCAAAAAATGCTTCTAGGGCTTTAATGGATAGTTCTGTGATTTTTTCGGTTAATTGAAGTAGTTGTATTTTACTTTTTCTGTCGACCAGCATGCCTTCTTTTTTTTGAGGCAATAGATCTAAATTGCAAAACTGCATTTCAATTTACCAACCGATAATAAACAATCATCCCCGTCACAATCCCACAGGTAATAAAACTCGCAATAAACCCACCCATCAATAAATAATCCTGATGCAAATAACCATGCAGAATCGTGAACAGCTGGATAAAGTTAAAACCGCCAAATGTCAGTAAAGAGAGCTCTTTAGAGTCTTTTTTTTGATGAAGGCGCATGATTTGTGGAATAAACAGGGCGGCGTTTATGAATAGGCCTAGGCTAAAGATAGTTTCTATTATTATGACCATCATTCTCACCTCTTATTGATTATTCTAAAATCATACTCGCAGTTCACCTTGTAATCAATTGTTATCTTTCTAAATAGCCAATATCTCACACGCGATCGGGTTAAAATCTCACAAATATTCAACTAAGGGTATACAGCGCTTTACAAACCTGTAGAATCCGTGTAAACCGTAAATCTTTTTTTAAGGAATAAGTAAAAGAATGGCTGAGCAACAAAAACCCCCACATAGAAAAGTTTTAGGTGTATTGGCGCTGACGCTTCTTAGCGTGTCGGCTATTGTGAGTCTGCGCAATTTACCTTTAATGGGTTTATATGGCTGGTCTGCGGTATTCTTTTATCTTATCGCCGCAGTATTGTTTTTAATTCCTTCTGCTTTAGTCAGCGCAGAACTTGCCACAGGCTGGCAAAAAGATGGTGGGGTATATGCTTGGGCTACTGAAGCATTTGGTGATAGATGGGGTTTTGCAGGGATTTGGGCGGCTTGGACTACTAGTATTGTTTTATTTCCAACGATTATGTCTTTTGCGGCGGCTTCGGCGGCTTTTGTGATTGATCCGGCTTTAGTTGAAAATCAAGCCTTTATCTTCTGGGTTACGCTGGGGATTTTTTGGTCTATTACCTTTGTTAATTTTGCCGGCATGAAAGTGTCAGCTGTGTTTAGTTCTGTAGGGACTACTTTAGGCACTATTATTCCTGGCGCCTTAATTATTATCCTTGCCATTCATTGGTTATGGAGCGGCCATCCTGTAGAGTTGACCTTTTCTTGGCCTGCGCTGATACCTGATTTTAATTTGCAAAATATTGTATTTTTTGCCGGGGTGATTTTAGGATTTTCAGGCATGGAAATTACCGCTTATCACGTACAGGAAGCGCGTAATCCGCAACGTGATTTTGGTCGGTCTTTATTATTAGCCGCAACCATTATTGTGACTTTATCTATTTTTGGCTCGCTTGCGATT
>JBEKTV010000090.1:0-7776 GCA_049515675.1 Gammaproteobacteria bacterium
GTGAAAAATTAGTAGAGCAATTAGTAGAGCTTGATATCATTAAAACGCCTGCAGATTTATATCATTTAACTATTGAACAATTATCCGCATTACCACGCATGGGAAAAAAATCAGCTGAAAATATTATAACAGCATTAGAACAAAGTAAAAAAACCACACTTGCAAAATTTATTTATGCCTTAGGCATTCGCGAAGTTGGCAGTCAAACCGCGTTAGCATTAGCTGACTATTTCAAAGATCTGGCAGCACTAATGCAAGCAGATGAGGAAACATTGCAACAAGTTCCCGATGTCGGCACAGTGGTTGCAAGTAATATCGCACATTTTTTCAAAATGAAACGTCATCAAGATTTAATTCATGCTTTGCAAGCATCTGGTATTCATTGGCCAGTTGTTAAAAAATCTACCCATCAACCGTTATCCGGAAAAACATTTGTCATCACCGGTACTCTACCGACTTTATCGCGTGAAGAAGCAAAAGAGCGTTTACAAGCACTAGGCGCAAAAGTCAGCGAAAGTGTTTCCAGCAAAACAGATTATGTTGTTGCCGGTGAAAAAGCGGGCAGTAAACTTGATAAAGCGCAGGCCTTAGGGATTATAATCTTAGCTGAAGCAGATTTGCTCAAAATATTAAACTCATAAAACGCTACAAATTTCACCCCAACAAATTGGCCATGGGTCATCGTTACTCATTTCAATGGACATCACCGCATCAATCACTATAATTAAAAGATACGCGGGATGGACCCTGAATAATAATTTTAACAAAAGTAGTAGGTGTACCATGAGCTATACAATAAAATCATTACAAAAATCGCTGACCTTATTGCAAGATGAGTTTCAGGATCTAGGTCATACTCAATCTAAAAATCATATACAAGATATGTATAACCAATTTCAAACTTTGGCCGAACGTGTGTCACGTCAACATGCTAAAAAGCAACAAATTGAATTAGATTAAGCGCGAATTTTACATCTTTAGGGTTAAAGGCTCAGTAAATTTTTCTTCGTCATCAGGATGATAATTTATATTTAACGCAGATATATCGGGCAATTGGACGCCTAAGAGATCTTCTTTATCTTTAGCAATACTGACGGCTAGAATTTTATCTTTTATTCTTGTGTATGCTTCAAAAGCACTCTTTTCTAAATTGCTAGCTAGTTCTGCTGAATCCGCTATATAATGTAAAACATTTTTTTTATTTTGATCAAGAATTCTAGGGTCGGCTCCTGCATCTAATAACAAATTTATTATTTTCTCTCGTCTTATATAAAAACTCGGAACTCTAGATAATAAATCACATAAAGCTGTTTCTTTAGCTTTATTTAAACAGTTGGGATCTACATTGGCACACAGTAAATCTGATACTAATGAAGGTAAATTAAGATAAGTAGCCCTATGAAATACACAACCTTCACTGCTGGATATCTTATTAGCAGCTAATATATTAACAATTTTATCATATTGCATCTTAATAGAAGTAAGGTCATGAAATTTTTGTACGTCTATGGTTATGAAATTTTTATTCTCATCCTCATTTTCACTCTCATCATTTTCATTTAGAAATATTCGAAAATCCTCAAGTGTCTTGCTTATAAATCCTAAAACTTCAGGAGGATAAGGTGTTATATTTGTATAATGAGTGAAAAAAAATTCGTATCGTTCATTTAATATCAAAATTTCTTTAATTCTAGGATGTATCCAGAGGAATTGATAAAATAATTTGACATCAATCTTTGAACTTTCAGGGGTAAAAAAACTGATACTATCATTATTTTCAATAGTTTCGGGCAGTTGACGATACCTATTTAAAAGTTGCAACCCTTTTTCTCCAAAGTCTTTGCGAATACGCAAGGTCCAATAAACTTGGCTATTATTATCCACCCCATGGGTTTGTGACCTTTTTAATAATCGAAGCATAAGCAGGGACCTTCTGTAAATTAAAGCATTATAACATAAGTCAGTTTAATACGTATATTATTTTAACCTTATGATTCTATTGAATACTCTATTAATAACAGAGATACTCAATATACTTACATGTAAAAAAATGTATATTGTCATTACGCATGAATTTATATATAGTTGCCTTTACTAAAACCCTCATCCTAGCAATATTTTAAACACGTAGGCAAAATGTTAACACCTCAACGCGAATTAGCGCAGACCCGTTCAAAGTCAGATAATGATTTTAACAATGCGAAAAGTATAATTTTATCTAGCACTGCTGATACTATTTTAAAAGAAGAAATTGAGCGCATTGAATATTCAGATAGTTGTTGGGGCTCAACTGTAGATTGGTTTAATTTTTTGACCCAAAAAAGAGCTAACGCTAAGCAAAAAATTGAAGATCTGATCAGTAGACTACAGAAAGACTTTGCAATTCAAACGAAATTGTCTCAAGGTTGGCGCTTGACTATTCATACACGAGTAGAAAAAAGAGAAGCGGATATGCACAACACTCTAGGTGGGCAAATGCTTGGAGGATATTTGCAATTTAATATGCAGAACTATTATGTTGTAGAACTTCATTTTGAATCGATAAAACCAAGATCCACATGTTTACCGTTTAAGATGGGCTGCAGCATTTAATAATTGGAGTCTAGTTAATACTTGACTGCTATTTATTTTCAATTTATCATGCTAAATATCATGCCAAATCTATTTGCAAATCTTAACGGCTCTTTTATTATTTTTAATGAAAATATATATGAAAATGTACCCGCTTCAGATGATTTGGATAATTTGCAAATCGGACTTGCGGCTGCTTACGGACTTAGTATTGGCCTTCTTCTGGTTCTAAGAGTCGCATTTAATGAGAAAATGCAAGAAATCATCGACTATAAAATGGGTTTACCTCATAACGGTGGATATTCTAGCACGCCGTTTTATACTGCATTAGGATTTACTTTCTGTACGGCATTAGCCATTAGAAATTTTGATTTATATAATTTAAATAATGCCAAGAATGCAACTGCACATTTTACTCTACCGCTTGCTGGAATGCTTTTAGGCACAGCCGTAGGTGTGTTACATGATAAATACATTTCAAGATGTGGACCCTATGTGAATCGCTCTGTACGTAGCCCATTGCTTGCAAGTTCATCCGCAATTTCATCTGCTGGTTCTATCAATTCAGATCCGGTGTCAGCAAATTCACGCTTTAATATTTCCTGTAAGAAATGTATTGTCATGTAATGATGCAATGGCAGGCAAGCATATTCCTTAATATTCAACCTTCATCAAAGTCAATCCTTGCGAAGGCGCAGTAATTCCAGCTTGTTTACGGCTGCGAGCGTCTAATATTTCTTTTGCCCATACCGGATCTTTTAATCCTGCGCCAATAGGTAATAATACCCCAACAATATTACGTACCATATGATGTAAAAATGCGTTTGCGGTAATATTAATGTGAATAAAATCACCGGTTCTTTCTACAGTTAAAGTTTGAATGGTACGTATTGGTGTTTTGGCTTGGCAGTCGGCATCACGAAACGCACTAAAATCATGTTCACCCAATAAATATTGCGCGCCACTTGCCATAAGTTCGTGATTTAATGCTTGTCTATGCCAAGTGCTCATGCGGGCATATAAAGCACTGCGCACCGGCGCGTTATAAATAATATATTCATAACTGCGACCTTTTGCGGAATACCTGGCATGAAAATTTTCATCGACAACTTTTGCCCATTGGACATTGATATCTGTTGGTAGCAAACTATTGGTACCGCGCAGCCAAGCATCCATTGGGCGGTCAACATTTGTATCAAAATGCACAACTTGTCCTTTGGCATGTACGCCTACATCTGTGCGTCCCGCACAAACCACTTCAATTTTCTCATCTGCAATTTGTGATAATGCGCGTTGTAATTGTCCTTGAACTGTATTTTGTGTAGGCTGAATTTGCCAGCCATGATAATTGCTGCCGTCATATTCTATGCCTAGGGCGATTCTGTTTTGTGTCATTTAAAGACTCGCTAAATACTCAATCAACGCGGTCTCAAAATTCCGCGTATTGATTTTATCTTGCGGCAAACTATTAAGCAAGGAAACAAAAATTAAGGTTTTACCCGACCGGGTTTTAATATATCCGGCCATATTACTGACACCCGTCATAGAGCCGGTTTTCACATAAAGCGGCTGATTGAAACCTTTGGGCAAGCGCTGATAAACCGTATGCGTTTCATCCACTTTTTGCATATTCAAGTAAGTATCTTTGTAAGATGAAGTGTAAACCTTTTGCAACAATAGGGCGACGTCTTGCGGCGTCACTTGATTATAAACCGAACCACCCGAGCCATCAGATAAACGAATGCTTTGAGAGTTAACCCCTAATTTATCCTTTAAAATATTCAGCATGGCGTAACTGCCGGCCTGCATGGTGCCACGGTTATACTGCTGTTTACCTAAGACTTTAATCAGACTATCTGCATAAAGATTATGCGATTTTTGCATCACAGTTTGATTCAGCACAGAAAGTGGGGCGGAGTAATGTGTTGCCAGGATTTGCGTCATATTCGCTTTGGCAATTTTAACCTTGCCTTTGAAGGCAATATTTTGCTGTTTTAAGGTGGCTAAAATAATTTGTTTTACCCGTAATTCAGGGTTAGCAAGGCTCACTTTAAGGGTTGCTTCTTGCGCTATAGGCCAGCAGCCATACATATGCACGCCGTTATTTTCGGGGTCTAATTCCAGGTTAAGCTGGCACAAATGTTTTGCATCAAACTCGCTGACAGTCTTTACATTATGGGTCAAAGGGATATTTAAATCTTGAGACATTACTTTAAGTTCAGCATTTTGACCTAAAGTTTTACTTGGAGTAATTTTGATAGGTATTTGATTTTCATCAATGATAACTGTTTTAGCGGGCGTGCCAAAATACCAGTTTAAATCTTCAGCGACCCAGCCCCTAGCTTCATCGGGTTTTGAAAAATAGGTATTATCAATAATAATATCGCCATTTACCGCTTTAACATTTTTTAACAGTTGGCTTAAATCATCGCTAGTAAAACTCGGATCGCCACTGAATATAATAACCAAATCATCTTGATTGTAACCAATTTTGGTTTCATAGCTAAAATCAGGATCTAAAGCCACCATAGTTGCCGCGGCTGAAAATGATTTAGTTACGCTTGCAGGCGCAAAGCCTTGCTGACTATTTTTACCATAAATCACTTGCGCACTATTAGCATCTTGCACCAGCAAACCCACATGGGCATTAGGCAGATATTTGTTCACCAAATCATCAATAGGCGCAGCGAGCGATAAATGCGAAATCATCACTAAGAGACTGGCCAATAACAGCTTTTTCATGGTATTTTTACTCTGGTTAATTTAAAGGAAAACTTATGTCAATTTGCACCCGTTTCGCCCCAAGTCCTACTGGCTATTTACACATAGGCAGCGCCCGTACCGCGCTGTTTAGCTGGCTTTATGCCCGCAAACTTTCAGGCACCTTTATTTTACGAATAGAAGATACCGACCTTGAACGCTCAACACAAGCGTCTAAGCAAATTATTTTAGATGCCATGGCTTGGATGAATCTTAATTACGACCAAGGCCCGATTTATCAAACCGACCGTTTCCCACAATATCATGCCGTTATTAACCAATTAATTGAAAGCGGACATGCGTATCGCTGTTATTGTTCAAAAGACCGTTTAGCTAAATTGCGTGAGCAACAATCAGAGCAAAAATTAAAACCCAGATATGATGGCCATTGTCGTAATCTTGCAGATTATCCTTTAGATAAACCCCATGTAATACGTTTTCGTAATCCCTTAGAAGGCGAAGTGGTGATTAACGATGCGGTAAAGGGCGTAGTTGTGATTGCCAATGCTGAGCTAGATGATTTAATTATCGCCAGAGAAGATGGCAGCCCCACGTATAATTTAACAGTGGTGGTGGATGATGCCGATATGAAAGTCACGCACGTGATTCGTGGCGATGATCATTTAAATAATACGCCAAGACAAATCAATATTTTTTTAGCACTTGGCTTAACCCCACCACAATTTGCTCATATTCCCATGATTTTAGGCCATGATGGCAAACGTTTATCTAAACGCCACGGCGCTGTCAGCGTGCTGCAATATCAAGAAATGGGCGTATTACCCGAAGCCTTATTAAATTATCTAGCGCGTTTAGGTTGGTCACATGGCGATCAAGAAATTTTCACCATGGATGAATTAATCGAATATTTTAACATTGAAGATGTACATAAATCCGCAGCCACTTTTGATGAGAAAAAATTACTGTGGGTGAATCAGCAGTATTTAAAAACCGTAGACCCAGAAAGCATGAAGTTGTTGTTGGCGGAACAATTTAGCAAGGCTAATATCGATACAGCTAATGGCCCAGATGTTGCGGATGTATTCGTATTAATGCGCGAGCGGGTGAGTACCTTATCGGAATTAGTTGCGCAAAGTAAATATTTTTATCAAGTCCCAGAATTTGATAAAGCCGCGGTAGAGAAATTTTTAACCCAAGACGCCATGCCTATTCTAAAAACCGCAGCAGAAGTATTTGCAAAAACCCCATGGGAAGTTGAATCTCTGCATAAAGCCATAGAAGAAATTTGCAACATTCACAATGTAAAAATGGGCAAAGTAGGGCCACCCATACGCGTTGCGGTGACAGGTAATACTCAGTCTCCGACCTTGGATCAGACATTATATTTGATAGGAAAAGATCAAGTTGTTGCGCGGATTGAAGGGTTAGCAGATTGAATTTATATTTAATTTCTTGACATAACCCACGTGCTATCATAGAATCCTTTTCTTGCTGGGGTTATAGCTCAGCTGGGAGAGCGCTTGCATGGCATGCAAGAGGTCGGCGGTTCGATCCCGCCTAGCTCCACAACCCGCAAAGCTTCATTATTGTTCATTTAAGTTCAAAAATCATTAAAAAATCTCGATGGCTCAATAGGTTACAAATCATTTTGTACCCTATTGCAGTTCGTCCTTTTTCGTTAATAAACTTATTGGTGTGCTGGTAGTCGGAGCAATTTGCTCCCCAGTGCTCCCCCAATAAGGAGCGAACAAAGATTAAATTTTGAAGGATACGATAGTAGTTTGTAGATCGCTACTCTCTGCAAACGTTTCTGGTACAAACGGTTGACCTCCAGGGAAAGGGGGTAGCAGGGATGCCTTAAACTTCGCATTCTCTTGCATATTGGGTCTTAAATAGAAAAGACCTTCTTCTCTTTTTGTAGTATCAGGATTCATTTTGCCATGTATCCACTCAAAACCTAGATCATGGAAATAAATAAAATGTTTAGGCCATTTTTTAGTAGACAACATAAACACATATTGGTTGTTTTTTTTCGTTGGCGTGATCATCCATAGTGATTGAGGATCATCAATCTCATCAGGAGAGCAATCATGCTTCCAACTCATGATTCGTCCTTCATCATCATTTTTCATATATAGATACCAATCGGGCCATTTTTGGGTATCAATTAAAAAATATTTCCCATTTTGTACTGGTCTCAATCGCCATAACGCATCATCGCGCGGTGTTTCAAATCGACAAGGTAATCTTACCCAGCCTTCACGTGTCCAATCCATCATAAATACCTTATCGGTATTATGCGCTAGAGATGTCGGTGCAATATAGAAGTAAGTGATATTATTGGAGTTGTTACCTAGGACAATCTTTTTTATTGGAGTGGGGATAAGTTCTGTATTTTCAATGAATCTTTCGCCATTTACATAAGGGTCCTCTTTTTTAATTTTTTTAATCATTTCTAATAATTTGAAAGCAAACACAGATTCC
>JBEKTV010000091.1:0-7656 GCA_049515675.1 Gammaproteobacteria bacterium
TTTGCAAAGTCCGTGTTTACTTAGAATTTAGGCTTTTTTTTCTTCACTTAAATGTGTATCATCTTACCTTCAAAGGAGAGATGGCCGAGTGGCTGAAGGCGCTCCCCTGCTAAGGGAGTATGGGGCTTTTATCCTCATCGAGGGTTCGAATCCCTCTCTCTCCGTGATATAATGTTTGCTTTCAAAATATGCGCCCGTAGCTCAGTTGGATTAGAGTATCTGGCTACGAACCAGAAGGTCGGGAGTTCGAATCTCTCCGGGCGCGCCAAAATCCGTAAATTCACTAATCCCACAAATATTGAATATTCACAAATCCATAGATTCGAACTCCCGACATTAAATAGGCTAAGTTCGACAAAATTGCGCAGCAATTTTGAACGCGCGCAGCGCGGGCCCGCAGGGCGAATAATCTCTCCGGGCGCGCCAAAATCACCATAAATCCATATATTCGAATTCACGACGCATTCCGTAGGGGCGAATAATTATTCGCCCCTACGGAAATGCATGAGGTTCGACATATTTGATTATTCCTCCTTTTGTATTAAACTAGATTGTAAACTGGTTGAATGAGGCGTATGATGCAGACAATAGGTTCATTTTTAGCTAAAACGCATTTGCCAAATCTATTAGATGCGGTAATGAAAGGGGAGGTCTTTGTGATTACACGACGTGGAAAACCAGTTGCTATGTTATCCCCCATAGTTGAAACAGAACTAACCCCAGCTGAAGCGATTAAAAAATTAAAAACACTACGTGAAGGTGTGAGCTGGGACGGACAAGGGTCTACAATAGAGGCGCGGGAAGAAGGACGTAGATAAAAATGATGTTTGTCTTAGATTGTTCAGTCACTATGGCTTGGCTATTTTCTGATGAAATGAATTCTTATTCAGAATCTATATTAAATACTTTACAAAAAAATAATAGCGCGCTAGTTCCTGGATTATGGGTTTGGGAAGTATCTAATGTATTATTAGTAGGGCAAAGACGCAGCCGTATTACCCGCGCGCAAGCAAGTGGTTTTTGGGAAATACTTAAATCATTACCTATCAATGTTGATGAGCAATCAGTTTCTCATGCCCATGATTTAACTTATCAGCTGGCGCATGAGCATCATTTATCCGCCTACGATGCAGCTTATTTAGAAATAGCACTGCGTAAACAAATTCCCATAGCGAGCCTAGATAAAAAACTCATCAATATTGCCAAGAAAACTGGAATTCAATGCGTTCCGTAGGGGCGAATAATCATTCGCCCGGGGCTTTAAAACTCCATTAAAAAATCGATAACATCAATTTGCCTTGCTCACCAACCTGACTATACTTTTTGAACTAAAAATTATCTTTATTTAAGGAACTGCTATGAGTATCACTTGGGTTGTAGTGGCTGATAAGACTGTGGCCAAGATTTTCGTTTTAGGGCAAATTAAGGGTGAATTGGTATTTTTGAAGGAAATCGATAATCCTGAAGGTCGCCTTAAAGCCGGTGAGATTGGTTATGATAAACCCGGGCAACTTGATAACCCTATGCATGGCAATTCCAAAACATTTGAACGCGCTAATCCTAAGGAAGTAGAACTTGACCGTTTTGCCCATCACATCGCCGATGTTATCGAAACAGGGCGGGTAAACCATAGTTTTAATCGCTTAGTACTCATTATGGGCCCACATTTTCATGGCACTTTAGCTAAGGCTTTAAACCCCCATGTCATCGATATGGTGCATAAAATTATTCATAAAGAATATACCCATATGCCCACAGCAGAGCTGTATCAGCATGTGATAGAGTTGGATTAATGGCGCAAAAAGGTGTTTTTTCAGAAACACCTTTAAGCCTTAGGGAAAAAGAAATAAATATATGGGCATTTTTATGAAATAGTGCACCCACTATTAGATCTAGGGGTGGGATTAGCTGGATTCATGAGCATGCTCGCAAGCAACTCCGTTCTAGGGTTTGTGACTACGTTTGCTGCAATCCGATTATGAGTATTTATGATAAACATTTTATCTGGTAATTGGCCTTTATCGACCACCGTATCTTTAATTTTGTGTATATCTGCTGCAAGTTGAGCCGTATATTGATTAGTCGCTATACTATAATCGTGTTTATCTGCAATTAATTTCTTCAAGTTTTCGAAAACTTCTATTTGCGCATGTCCAGCGGGATATTTTTTGCGCAAATTGTTTGTATCGTGCATTTGTATGGCAAACAGATCTTTGGCAAATTGGTCTTGTTTATATCCTAATTCCCATAGTTTTCTTTCTGTCTCATTTTTAAATTGCGGTGTTATCATGATTGCCTCTAAAATTTATTGTGTTGTTTAATTGTTTAACCACTTGATTTTTAAGCTATTAGTCCTATATAACCCCAAAATCTCGGATAAAGTAAGTAATTTTACTAGATATCTATCGTAACGTCAAGCTCATTTTCGTGTAATACCGCAAGGATTAAGGTTTTAAACCCACATATTATTTAATTTATGCTTATAACATTAATTTAATGAAATATCAGTTGTAAAATGTTAAACTGGCTTGATGAACGGCATTAAATTATCTCTTCGACCTGGTAAACAAGCTAGTGCACTTCTTAAGCAGCTTAATGAGGCACGGTATGAAGGTGGACTTGGAGCGCTGATCAGCGGCTGTTATGTGGCTAGTGAGCAAAAAGTTTATCTTTCCCATCCAGGATGTGCCATTGAAAAAAGTGATGAATTTAATATTTTCAAAAAGTCAGAAGAAATACTAGATCCAAATCAAAATTATTTTTTCCGTATTAGAAAATCCGCATTATCTAAGTTTGCAAAAGGTGTGGTTGATGGCGGAGCTGCATCTGAAAATGATCTTTTGGAATATGATCAAGCATATTTAAATGAACTCAATAATAAATCATCATCCGCACTAAAAACCGCAATAGCAACGGCTTGGGCCGGAGATTTTATTTGGGCGCTACTATCTGTGCCTTTAGCTTTAGGCGCAAAATTAGCAGAAGGGACAGCACGTGCATCTACATTGACCACACTTAATTTGACAGCGACCATTGCCTTCCCCATTCTTTTAGGTCCATTAGTGGGGTATGTAAACTATCGGTCCCAAATTGCAGATTATGAAGCAAAATATGGTGTTTCACCGCCGCCAGCAATGTTAAACAAAATTAAACAACAATCGCGAGCATTAGCTTTTCAAGTGTCGTGTTCAATTGGTGGATGGACGCTTGCTTATGAACTTACAGTGCCGATAGTCGAATCTTTATTTGGTGTTACGCTTGCAACTACGCCAGCGTATTGGTTAACTGTATTGGTAGTAGGCTTATGTACGGCATTATTTACAGTAATCGCTTGTATGATTGCGCAACAATTTTTACTCAAAAATAATACCGCAGATCAAAAAAATATTAATTATCTATGGTTAGGCACGCTTGCTTTTGTGAGTGGCGCTTTATTCATGTTATGTTTTGCAATTCCTGGACAAATTGGGCTCAAAGGTTTTTTGACTGAGTATTTAGGTATGGAATGGTCAAAAATGCTTTGTGGCCTTACCAGTTCGTTGTTAATAGGCACCTCAGTTGCAAGTGTATCGGCGTGTTATCGCTATCAAGAAAATTTAGAAGCTTTCAATAATAATCCAAGTTCACATCTAGCAACGATTAAAGGCGTGTTTGGAGGCAATCAACAGCCAGAACTGGGACCACGACTTGCCTATTAAATAAATATATAAAAATTACAAAAACATCATTGCATTTTAAAAACATTGATATTATCATCTGCGCCCAAGGGTTCCACATTTCGTGGAGCAAATTTGATTAATAAGCAGGAGTAAAGTCAATGAAGACAATTAAACGTTTCTTTTTATCTTTGGTTTATGTCGTTTGTGTGTTAGCTTCAAGTTTTGCCTTTGCGCAAACCGGTCCTATCAATATCAATACAGCTTCAGTAGAAGAGCTGCAACAAATAAAAGGCATAGGGGAAAAGCGCGCAGAAGCGATTGTAGCTTATCGTGAACAAAATGGTCGCTTTGATACAGTTGAAGATTTACTTGAAGTAAAAGGCATTGGGGATGCGACATTAGCGCGAAACCATGGTATTTTAGTAGTAGAGTAGATTTTAATTGATTACCCGCCGCTGCAATGTGGCGGGTACTTTACTGAGTATTCATACATGGACAAAACGCATCTTAAATTAGCTGAAACAGTTTTACTTGAACACAGCGGTCTTACCGAACAAAACATTATCCAAGTACTACACCAAATGATGGGCCCCAAAATCGATATGGCGGATTTATATTTTGAATCTGCGCGTCATGAATCTTGGGTGTTAGAAGACAGCATTGTTAAAGATGCTAGTTTTCATAGTGACGCAGGCGTGGGGGTGCGCGTTCAAAGTGGTGAGAAAACCGGTTTTGCTTATTCCGATGAAATTATTTTACCCGCATTGCAACAAGCAGCGAGCGCTGCGCGCAGCATATTAAGTTACGATACCGGGTTGCCGATTAAAGCCTGGCACAAACAAACGATGGCGCACAATTTATATCCAAGTGATGATCCTCTAAATTCACTTACCCAAACGCAAAAAATAAATTTATTACAACAATTAGATCAAACCGTACGCAGTCTTGATAAGCGTGTCACGGAAGTGGTCGCAAGTTTATCAGGATCCTATACGATAGTCTTAATTGTCAATAATACCGGCGAATTAATTGCAGATGTCAGGCCATTAGTACGCGTTGGTTTACAAGTCACTATGCAAGATAAAAATCGCAGAGAGCGCGCATCAAGCGGCGGTGGTGGACGTTCTAGTTATCATTATTTTACGCCAGAATTATTATCACATTACGCACATGAAGCCGTACGACAAGCAGCGGTAAATTTAGAAGCCATCGCAGCGCCTGCAGGAAATATGCCCGTGGTTTTAGGCCCAGGTTGGCCAGGTGTGTTATTACATGAAGCTGTGGGACATGGTTTAGAAGCGGATTTTAATCGCAAAAAAAGTTCTGTATTTCATGACAGATTAGGTGAAAGAGTAGCCGCACCTTTATGCACGGTTGTAGATAATGGTGCAATGCCTGGGCGTCGCGGATCACTCAATATTGATGATGAAGGCACAGCGACACAATGTACAACCTTAATTGAAAATGGCATTTTAAAAGGTTATATGCAAGATAAACTCAATGCGAAATTAATGAATATGCCAGTTACCGGCAATGCACGTCGTGAATCTTATGCGCATTTACCTATGCCGCGAATGACAAATACGTATATGTTACCAGGACCACACGATCCACAAGAAATTATTAAATCCGTAGAAAAAGGTTTATACGCAGTTAATTTTGCGGGCGGACAAGTAGACATTACTTCCGGTAAATTTGTGTTTTCCACCAGCGAAGCGTATTTAATTGAAAACGGAAAAATCACTACGCCTGTAAAAGGGGCAACCTTAATTGGCAATGGTCCTGATGTGTTAACCAAAGTATCTATGGTTGGTAATGATTTAAAATTAGATTCAGGTGTAGGCGTGTGCGGAAAAGCAGGACAAAGTGTAGCGGTAGGTGTGGGCCAGCCCACATTGAAAGTAGATGAATTAACAGTCGGAGGCACAGCATGAAAAAAGATCATTTAACACCCGAGCAATATCATGTCACGCAAGAAGGCGGCACCGAAAAACCTTTCACCGGTGAATATGTAGACAATCATGCATCAGGTGAATATCGCTGCATAGTTTGCGGTGAATTATTATTTTCATCTGATACTAAATATGATTCTGGCAGCGGTTGGCCAAGTTTTTGGCAAGCGGAAAATCCATTAACAGAAAAAGACGATACGAAAATTGGACAATTACGTACCGAAGTACAATGTCCACATTGCGGCGCACATTTAGGACATGTATTCGATGATGGACCGCAACCTACAGGCTTACGCTACTGCATTAATTCTGCTGCACTTAATTTTAAAGCGAAAAAATAAATGCAAATTGAAGCTTCACAATTAAAACAATTATCACAAGATGCCTTAAAACAAGCGAAAAATCTAGGTGCAACCAGCGCGCAAATTTCTATGCAAAAAAGCGCAGGATTTGAAGTTAAAGTGCGTTTAGGCGAAGTCGACACCATTAGCTTTAATCGCGATCAAGGCATTGATATTGAAGTGTATAAGGGGCAGCGCAAAGGCATTGCTTCAACTTCCGATTTAACCCCAGGTAGCATTGAATCCGCAGTCAAAATTGCCTGTGATATGGCAAGCGTCACAGAAGAAGACTCATTTGCAGGATTAGCTGATGCACAATATATGGCCAAAGAATATCCTGATTTGGATTTGTATCATCCTTGGGATATTGAAGTTGTTGATGCCATTGAAATTGCAAAAACCTGTGAAGCCGGTGCATTAAATTTTGATAAACGTATTAATAATTCAGATGGTGCAACATTGTCAACCCGCAGTAGTTGTACAGTGTATACCAATAGTCACGGATTTTTTGGCAGTTATTTATCATCGCGGCATGGTTTATCCTGTGTTGCGATTGCCAAAGCACAAGATATGCAACGCGATTATTGGTATACGACTGCGCGCGATGCCAAATTATTACAAAACAGTAAAACCGTCGGTGAAATTGCCGCCGATCGCACAGTAAAAAAATTAAATGCAAAACGTATTAAGACTGGACAATATCCAGTGATTTTTGCCGCTGAAATTGCCAGCACATTATGGGGACATTTATTGGCTGCGATTTCTGGTGATACGTTATATCGTAAAGCCTCATTTTTATGCGATCATTTACATAAGCAAATATTTCCAGAGTTTATTCACATTCATGAAAACCCATTTATCAAAGGCGCAATTGGCAGCGCACCGTTTGATGGTGAAGGACTTGCGACACGCGCACAAGATTTCGTTCGTAGTGGTATTTTACAATCTTATATCTTAGACAGTTACGCCGCACGTAAATTAAATTTAATACCTACAGGCAATGCTAACGGTGTACACAATTTAGTGATTGATACCAGCGAATTAAATCTAAACGATTTATTAAAAAAAATGCACACAGGTTTATACGTCACCGAATTAATGGGGCAGGGCGTTAATATTCTCACCGGCGATTATTCCCGCGGCGTTTCTGGATTTTGGGTAGAAAACGGCGAGATTCAATATCCTATTCATGAAATCACAATTGCAGGTAATCTTCGCGACATGTTTTCTAATATGATTGCCGTTGGCAATGATGTCGACAAGAGAAGTAACATTTTAACGGGTTCTGTTTTACTCGATAAAATGATGGTGGCTGGGGAATGATTACATCCTCTGTACAAGCTGTACTCCAACAAAATTAATGTATGAATGAAATTCGGATCCCAGCGCATTTCAAGTCAGTTTAGGAATTAACTTTTATTTCTGAGTATTGCTTTATCTTTTTAGGCATGTTATAGAACATAGGTAAGTCACTAAACATGGGAGAGTATTATGCATACAGTTCCATCCAACGGTGTTTCTTTTCAAGTTGTTCAGCCCAGCTCTCAAGTCGTAGCCCAGCAGTTCTATCAACAATTATCCACTATTGAAGACCAAATGAATTTTTATTACAGTTGTCCTGGAATAGTGGGGCCTTGTACGGGCGGTGTAGTAGCTGATTGTAGTATGCCTGCAACTGCGATTGGTTTATTCAAAACAGGTTTT
>JBEKTV010000092.1:0-5175 GCA_049515675.1 Gammaproteobacteria bacterium
GCGGGTAATTAATAATGCACCTAATTCATGTTTTGCAATTAACGCTAAACCTTTTTCGACCATTTCCGCTTCAGTTTTACAAGCACCGACAACGGCTTCAAATTCTTTTTGATTAGGCGTAATTAAAGTTGCACCCTGATAAGCAGAAAAATCATTGCGCTTAGGATCAACTAAAACGGGCACATTTTTTTCGCGCGCAGCTTTGATAAATAATTCCGGATGACTTAATGTACCTTTGCCATAATCGGATAAAATGACTACATCTGTATGCGCTAATTTTTCTTTAAATGTAGGTAATAATGCTTGCAGCGCATGCTCTTGATAAAATTCTTCAAAATCTAAACGCATTAATTGTTGATGATGGCTGACGATACGCAATTTAGTAATCGTCGGTTGTGCGCTGATTTTTTCAAAATAATATTGAATGCCTTGTTGCGCAAGCATTTGTTCTAATCTATGCGCAGGTTCATCATCGCCAACAATACCTAATAATGTGGTATGTCCGCCAAGGGCAGCAATATTAGCCGCAACGTTAGCAGCGCCGCCTAAACTGTGATGAATTTTACCATGATGCATGGCCACAACCGGTACAGGTGCTTCTGGAGAAATTCGACTGGCCGCGCCATACCAATAACGGTCTAGCATAATATCGCCAATCACTAATACTTTAGCGTCCTTAAACGAAGGGATTTGAGTCAGCATAAATTCTCCAATAATTTGTGGCCCTTATTATACCACAAATACTAAAAATTAAGTTGTTTAACTTTAACCTTTGCCTTTGGTTTTGCAATGGTTAGGTCTAGCATGAGCCTCGATAAATTCAATAATATAGCCCGCAATGTCTTTTTCAGTCGTAGCCTCAATACCTTCTAAGCCTGGCGAGGAATTCACTTCTAAAACCATAGGTCCTTGATTTGACCGTAAAATATCTACCCCAGCCACATTTAAGCCTAATATTTTAGTGGCTCTCACAGCGGTTTTACGCTCTTGTGGCGTGATTTTTATTTTTTCTGCAGTACCGCCACGATGTAAGTTTGAGCGAAACTCCCCTTCCGGCGCCTGACGTTTCATGGCCGCGACTACTTTATCGCCAACCACAAAGCAACGAATATCACTACCACCTGATTCAGGAATATATTGTTGAACCAATATATTGGCTTTAAGACCGGTAAAAGCATCAATCACACTTTCCGCGGCTTGATGGGTTTCGGCTAATACTACGCCGCGACCTTGCGCACCTTCTAATAGTTTAACCACAAGTGGCGCACCTTTAACCAGATGAATTAAATCGGTAATATCATCCGTAGCATTGGCAAAACCTGTAGTCGGCAGGCCAATATCATGACGCGATAATAATTGTAGGGCCCGTAATTTATCACGTGAGCGACTAATTGAAACAGATTCATTTAAAGAATAAACTCCCATCATCTCAAATTGTCGTACCACAGCGGTACCATAAAATGTAATCGATGCGCCAATACGCGGAATAATCGCATCAAAGCCTTCCAGTTTTTGTCCCTGATAATGAACAGATGGATGTTTAGCGCTGATATTCATATAACAACGCAAAGTGTTAATAATAAGCGCCTCATGCCCACGCGCAATCGCTGCTTCATATAAACGTTGCGTTGAATAACAATGGGGTTCACGTGAAAGTATGCCGATTTTCATTATGCAAAAGTCTCCTGTACAAACTTAACCCTGTCCGCAACATCTTCCTTGTGAGTCAATAAACGTTGCTTAATTAAATCTAATCTTGGTGCCAAACCTGTGCGATTGGCGATTTGAATTGCAAGGCCTGGGCGTGCGTTTAACTCTAACATGAGCGGGCCTTTATTGCCATCTAACACTAAATCTACGCCGATATAACCTAAACCTGTTAATTCATAACAACCTGCACTAGTCGATAATAGGCGCTCCCATCCTGGAATTTCTAAACCTGAAACCGGATATCCCGTATCGGTATGATGTTCTACCGTATGATTTTGCCAAACACCGGAATGTGTCATGCCAGTTGCAATATTAATACCTACGCCCACAGCCCCTTGATGTAAATTGGCTTTACCAGAAGACATACGGGTAGGTAATCGTACCATGCTCATGACCGGATAACCTTGAAACACAATTACCCGAATATCCGGCACACCTTGATAACTGATTTCACGAAACAGTGGATCAAATTCCACCCGGTATTCAATCATTGCATGATCAGGATGTCCACCCAAACTATACATGCCACTTAAAATATTAGACACATGATGTTTAAGTTCATCTAAGCGCATTAATACCCCATCGGAACGCTTAAAAGAATCCCCTCTTCTACCCATAATCACAATAATGCCATCGCCGCCGCTGCCTTGTGCAGGTTTAATCACAAAACTACTATAAGGCGCAAGGATTTGGTCAAGCTTTACCACTTGATGTTCCATTTCAATCACTGCATATAATTCCGGCACTGCAATATTGGCTTTGCTGGCAAGACTTTTAGACATTAGTTTATTATCGACTAAAGGATAAAATTTACGCGGATTATATTGCGCAATAAATTCAGCATTACGGCGATTCATGCCTAAAATACCCATTTTTTTCATTTTTTGATAAGTGGTAAATGGGCTTAATAATGTGCTTAATAAATTAATATTCATGTTTTTTAATCAGTTCTCGAAAGCGCACGAGTTCAGAGAGGCGATAACCATGATAACAACCCAATAACAACATAAACGCAATCACAATTAAAATAAGCTCAGGGAACACAAAGAATAAATGTTCCATATAAATATTACTCATCACAATATAAGCAATCGCCGCTGCAAATAAGCTGCCTATGCCTTGCAGTATTGCTTCCCACGCATTGCGCTCTTCCCAAACAATAGACATGCGCTCTATCGTCATGGTTAAAATCACCATGGGAAATAATGCAACAGAAAGACCGGTTTCAAATCCTAATTGATTACTCAACACACTCATGGTCATCATTAAAATCACCACGGTGCTTAATACTGCGCTTAATCGCGGAATCAATAATAATTTTAATTTTTCCAAATAAAAACGCACCGATAAACCAAGCGAGACAATGACAGTAAATAAAATAATGCCATCGATTAATTCAGTTTTTCTAAATGAAAGTGCTATCAATACTGGCATAAAGGTACCAAAAGTATGAATACCAATAAATGAGCGTAGTAATAAAATAATCAAAGCGCCTACAGGAATCATAATCAATACTTGATACACTTCTTGTGTATGCAGCGGTAAATTAAATAACGAAAACTTCATCAGTGAAGAGTGATTTTGCAGTGCTTCATCTTTAGCCACATCCAGCGTGCTCATTTCGCGTTTAATATAAGAATAAGTAATCAGCGGACTACGGCCGCCTTCAACACCTAAAATCGGTTTACCATCACCATATTGCCAAATTAAAAAATGACTAGGCAAACCTACGCGCGCGTTATTAGGATTAATATAACGCCAACCATGTTCTGCATCCCAAACGCCTAAATAAATTTGCAGTGGCACTTCTTGCTGACTGTGTTCTGATTGCGTTAATTCAAAACCATAAACGATACGATTAACAATATTTGGACCTTCATCAGCGCTTGGGCCTTTTAGCAATCGGCTTGCAATAATAGCGATATTTTCCGGAGAATAATCACGGTTTAATAAAATACTGCCATTGCCATTTTTTGTGTCAATTAAACTTTTAATCACACTGGTGGCAAACGTTAAACTGTCTACAGATTGCTCGCGCGCATTCATGATAATGGTCCGTTGTGCGCTACGCTCGGCATCTGTGTATTGATAGCGCTCGGTTGTGCCACGATTGGATAATGTTGGTCCTTGATAATTTTCATCATAATAAAATTGCGCGCGATAATATAAGGTTTGTTTTTTATTCGGCGCATGACGTATGGTCCAAACGGATAAGCGATTATCTTTTATTGCATCTACAGTCACACCAAAATTGCGTGAGACAAAACTCTCATCTAAACGATGAAAATACGCTTGATTAGGCGGTAGAAAAAATTCTGCTTTGGCCGAGCGGCCTGTGGTGGCATCAAATGTGAGTTTAGCTTCAACCGTCCATACGCTGCTTTGACCATAAGGTGATAAGGGTAATTTTAAAAATTCGACTTTAAATAAAAATACCCAAAGACCAATGAGGGTCAAAATACCTACCAACATGAGTAAATGTTTTTTAGTACTCAAGATGTTTTAGTTCCTGTTGATGGGGAGGTACATGTAGGTTTTACGGTGTTAATTGCCATAGGGTCAATCAACACACCAAATTGTTCCATAGCGGTGCGGCCAAGTAACATGGGATATTTAAAATTGGAACGATCGGCAAGACTGACATCAATACGCTTAATTTCATCACCTAAACATAAATCCATTGCCACCACAGGACGTGATTCAAAATCAGCGCCGCTAGATTTCACTTCAGCCTGGCGTTTTTTAATACTCACTGTGCGTTTTAAAGGATATTCATAGTGATGAGGGGTTTTAAAATGGATGTCATTTAGCGTAAAACTCACCCAATCTTGGCCATCTTTTTTGAATACCTTAATATTTTGCGCGCTCAAAGATGCAGTTAAGGCGCCAGTATCCATTTTGACTTCTAGCTCAACATTCTGATCCATGAGTTTACCAGTTTCAGCGCGACCCATGATGTTGAGATGTTCACTGGCAAGGCTAATGCTTGCCCATAAAATGAGTGCAAGAGGCGAGTAAAAAGCTATTTTTCTCATAGTGTTAATGGTCCGAAAGCGGTGGGATAAATGCGACCATTATAACAGTAACATAAGGGATGGCAAGGGATCTTTGGTTATAATAAATTCAGTATTACATGAGTCTGCAGGAGATAACATCATCAACATCAATATCATCGGTATTATGGGTTTGTGGCATTCTATCTGGCGCTGTGCGTTGCAGGTAAGCAACTTGTTCACTTAAAATAGCTAGTGTTGCACCAAAATCAGCAATCGCAATATCGTGTGCAGTTAACCGACTATAAAGATTCAAAATGCCCCCTGGGGTCTTAGATAAATCTACTAGATCTTGTCTTTGTATACTGACCTGCATTTGTCCGTTCCCAGCTTCAATATTATGAGTCATGCTTTCCTTTGCTCTGCCAGTTTGTTGCAAACGTCTCACCTTATCATTGAGTTCTTGTAATTG
>JBEKTV010000093.1:0-5175 GCA_049515675.1 Gammaproteobacteria bacterium
CATCATTAAGAGCGAGCAAGCTATTTGCCATAAGTACATCAGAAAATAATACAAATAAAATGATATAAATATGTTTCATTATTTTTTCCTAAAAGTATAAAATTGAGTATGCGCCGCAATATGATTTTGCTCGCCTTGTTGCAACATGGCATTGATGTGCAGTTCAAAATTTTGCACTTGGATCAATTGTTGTAATAAATAGGCCAGCTCCCCGAGCAGGCGATTACTAAAATCAGAAGATTGCTTTAAAGTGTCATGCTTGTTGACTTCATCAAGCAGATTATTAATGCGTTCATAGCTTGCATTGACTGCATCAAAAGTTTGGGCAAACCCAGCCAAATTTAACTTGGTCCATTCCTCGTTATACTCGTATAAATTCCGGTGTGCACTATTTGGGTTTTTTGCATCGATTTGGTCTATATCTATACCTGGAAATTTATATTGGTAATACTCATAACGATCAGCCAAATCGCCAGGATTAAAGCCCTGCGCTATCATATCCTCAAAATCTTCGATACTATTGGGCGCCCATTCACGCGCATGTTTTTCTTTATCGGTATTGTAAATATCGCTAAAACTATTCTCGCCAGATAAAAAATCTGTATGCAATTTTGCTTCATCTAGTTGGTCCTTCATTCGGTCATATTGATCTTCCAATTGATTTAGCATCAGCAGAATCTTTTGAATAGCGAGATGATCGACAACCGGCGTCACAGCTGCTACACAAGCACTGTAAATACATAACAAAAATAATATAAAATTACGCATGCTGTCCCTCGCGACATTTATTAACAAATACCGGCAGCCATTTTTCAACATCATTACCAAGGTCACGTCTAATCTCATCTAACAACAATGCTTTCTTCATATCGCCTGACAATACGCAGATATAATCTTCTAATCCTGCGAGTGGAATCGTCGCCAAACACGAATGCTCTGCTTGTTTTAATAAAAAATAATGTGAAGATTTGGGTGTAGATTTTATGAGATAATGCTCATACTCTGTCAAACCCAATAACTCACAATAGACTTTTTTAGACGCTTGATGATTAGGGAAAAATATTTTCGTTTGCACATTAGAATTTATAATCTCTGATAATTCAGCATATTGATTCAGTTGCTCAGGATTTTGCGTTAAAAATATAACAATACCATTTTGCCGGCGTATGGTTAAAATCCACTCTTCTAGAATATGTCTAAACATTTTTGAGCGCAGTAATGACCAGCCTTCTTCTAACACAATAATAAAAGGCGCGTGTTCAGTTTGCTGCATCGCATAACGAATTCTCATCAGCAAATAAAAAAGGGTTGGCGCCAATGCTAAATCATCTTTTAAGACCACCGTCATATCCATACCGATGATGGAACCATTTAAAGAGAATTGATCAGCATTAGCACCAAAATAATCATGATGTGAACCCTGTCCATACCACAGCGCTAAACGTTGTTTTAGGTGCGGTAATTTTAAGGACGGCGCAAGTTCTGTTAAGTTGCGATGTTCTATGGGATTATCAAATATTGTTTCTATGGCATCATGAATAATACTTCTATCTTCAGCAGTTAATGTCTCACCCTCAGGTGACAATAATAGGCTTAACCATGAAGTGAGATCTTTTCGATTTTGCGGTGTATCTGGCATTTGCAAAGGATTAAAGGCTTTGACATCCACACCAATGCGCACATAATCACCCTTTAATGCACGGATAAAGGGCTCACTGCCGCGTAAATAATCAAAGAAAAATACACGAAGGCCTTGTTCTATAAACTTGGTACTTTGCGCCAGCAGAAAATCGGTTAATAAGGTTTTACCTGTTCCGGTTTGGCCATAAATTGCAGTAGAGCCAACTTTATCAATATGAAAATTAAAATAAATATTATTGCCATTTTTAGAGGATAATAAACTGACTGGATGTCCCCAAATACTGCCTTTTGCCTCACCTCTATAATGATTGTTAAAAGTACATAAGTCGGCCATATTACGCGTACTGAGCAAGGATTTGCGCGTAAGAAAATGCTGATGACCTGGAATCGCAGCAAGATAAGCCATCTCTAAATTTAAATCTTCACGTATGGCATGAATCCCCACATCAATTAATTTAGCATCCGCATTAGCCAACAATTTTTCTAAGGTTTGCGCATCATTGGCAATACACATCAATGATAAACAATGCTCACCATAAGCAATTTCGCCAGAAGCGACTTGGTCTTGCGCTTGTTGTATTTGCGCAATTTGCGTGCGCGCTAAATCATTGGCGTTTTTAAGACGTGTATTTTGTTTGTTGATTTGCGACAACACAATACTTTTATCTGCCGGCATAAATACCTGGCTTAAAATAAATTTACCTGGCAAGGCTAATAATTGATTCAAAGTTGCAAACTGTGTCTGTGCACAATAGGCCTTTACGCCCAATATGCCTGTATAAGTCTCACCGACTTTCAATGTTTGTTTTTGCGCATAAATTCTTTTTGCAGGTAAAATATGCGAATAATCTTGCTCACTTAAGTAAACTCTTTTTTCGTTTAAATTAAGTAAATAATTAATAAATTCTAAGGGCTCAGAAGCAAGTCCTTGCGGACCTTTATATACTGTCAGTAAACATGGCTGATATATTTTAAGCGCATATAGATAACGCTGCACAATATCCATTAATAATTTTTTTGCTTCTGACAAATGCAGACGAATTTCCCTATCTTTTTTATTAAAACTTAAATGCTCAAAAACACGGGTGAACTCTTCATGTTTAGCCGGCATATGCACTATAGATAAATAATATTCTTGATAATATTTAGGCTCAGCAAAATGTGATTTGCGATAGGCCTCATTCAACTGCCTTGCAAATCCAGGCGCAAAGCCACCTTCAGGATATTGCTCATCTATTTTTTGTAATACATGAAAACATATTACACAATTAGCACTTGCAATCGATGTCAATAAGTCTGACCACAGATCTTTATATTGGTCTAATTCTGATGGATTTTTAGTCTCACCATATAATCCTGACAATTTAATAATCGCAATTAAATGATCTTGCTTAGTCCGCAATAAAAACTCATCATAGTGGCCAGTGATATTCAGGTAATTTGACATTTTTAAGTCCATCATTACTCTGCTCCTATACTACGTGCATTAAAATAACGCCGAATCGGATACGGACAAACGCCGATTTTTTGCAATCGCTGTATTAAGATATCTATGGCCCAAGGATCATGTGCGCATAATATGCGGCAAAACAGATAACTGCCCGCAGATAAACCTGTGACAATAAGCACACTATCTATCCATACAAAAGCAACACAACCGCTGATTAATAAGCAAATAAACAAGTTATACGGCAGCGCGCAAATAAAAGCGCGCCGCGTCAGCGCTAAAATAATCGGTGTTTGTTGATGTTGAATGTTATGGCTCATTTCAATCTCCAATGATTTTTTGCGCAATAAATGCCGCGCCATAAATCAGGCCAATACCAATTAAAATTGAACGTAAAAATGGAAATGGAATGCGACCGCTCATACAGGCAAAACCAGCGCCGACTATGGCCAGCGTTCCTGCAGCAAGACCAATATCTTCTGTGAGCCAAAAAGTCACATTCATCAGGGCTTGATAGATTGCATCTTCGTTATTCATATAAACACTCCTTGTTTTGTTAGGACTTAATCCCAAACACGGTACAATCCATGCTTCCACGGCGCATAAACTGCACCGACCACCTCTGTTTGAGAACATTATTCTATGTTATAATCCCCCGCACATAAGTGAGGCCTCCATACTCACTTAATTTGATAAAAAGACTTGTTAATCATTAATGATTCGTTTATAATGCCAATTAAGTCAATTCAAATCGTTTGTGAGGCGCATTATTGATCGGCTAAAGCTTGCTTGTCAAGCTTTTTTATAAAAATATTTTAAAAATTAAAGGTGAAAAAAGTGAGCGAATTAAGTCATGTGTTAAACCACCTCTTAGAGGTATCTGGCAATTTAAGTGGCACTGAATTAGCAAGACGCGTTGAACTGCCTAGCGCAACTGTAAACCGACTCATTACCGGCACAGTGCAAGACCCTAGAATTTCTACATTAACTTCCATTGCCAAATATTTTAATATCAGCTTTGACCAGCTGCTCGGTTATGCACCGCTGCCTAAACAATTTTCTTTAATGAATAATCGTTTTGCCTATACATTTACTATTCCTGCATTTCAATTACAACAAGTACATCAAGATTTAAATAATGAAGAAGCGGGTAATAACCGTTTAAACTGGCAGTCTAATGAAAATTATGATCATAATGACTTGTTTGCAATAAAGTTAGAACAAGCAAATTTTGAGCCTACTTTTCTTAAAGGCACTACTTTGATTGTTCATAAAAAATTAACACCACAAATAAATGATTATGTAGTGGTGAGCATTCAAGGTAAAGAAGCGACAATTCGTAAATATTATACCGAATCAGGTGAAACATATTTATATCCTTTGCGTTCTGAATTGCCTGTAATTAACGCCGAGCAAGAATCAGTGAAAGTTTTAGGTGTAATTTTAGAGTCACAAACACGGTTGCGTGAAAAACCGCAAGCGGAAAAGTAAATTTTTCAGAGCTAGGCCGAAGGCCTAGGTTTGAATGTTTTTTATTTAAATTTATTAATGATGTAGGGACGTAACCTGTTGCGCTGTTACGCAGATTAAATTTCTTTTGCAAACTTTATTGTGGCATCTAATTCTTGATACAAGGGACTATCGACTGGCAACATAGTCTGCATTTGTTGCCAGTATTGAATTGCTAATTGCGTATCCTCTGTTGTGAATGCCACATTGGCAAGTAAACTTAAGCTTTCAATTGTAGGTTTTAATTTTTTTACTTTATCTAGTATTGCGTTTAATGGTGGATCAATAACACCTTCTTTAGCAAGAAAATCTGCGGTCGCATATTCAATCAATAATTCGTTATCATCAGGCGTTAAGGCATAAGCTTTAGCAAAGCTTGCGCTAGCACTTTTATAATCACCGATAGTGAAATATATTTTTCCTAATAAGGTTAAAGTCACAGGATCATCTGGATGCTGTTTTAATTGTTTTTGTAAACCTTGCATCAGCTCTGGCAATATCTCTTGGTCAGCTTCAAACTCTTGTAATAAAATAGCATTACGTAGACCTTGAGGATTTCCGATAAAATGATAGATTGT
>JBEKTV010000094.1:0-5161 GCA_049515675.1 Gammaproteobacteria bacterium
GATGATGGCATTTAATGATCTAAAACAATCTCTTGCCCACTATTTAGATGACAATGCCATTGCATCTATTGAAGATGCTTACCAATTAGCCGCCATTGCCCATGAAAAACAAACCCGTTTTTCTGGCGAACCTTACATTACACATCCTGTTGCAGTTGCTCAAATATTAGCCAATATGCGTATGGATAAAGAAAGCGTGATGGCGGCCCTGCTACATGATGTCATTGAAGATACCGGTATAACTAAAGAAGAAATCGTTCAGCGCTTTGGAAATAATGTTGCTGAGCTGGTCGACGGCGTCACTAAATTAGCACAAATTTCCTACGAAGATAAAATCATCGCGCAAGCGGAAAACTTTCGCAAAATGTTGCTTGCCATGGTGAAAGATATTCGCGTTATTATTATTAAATTAGCCGATAGACTCCATAATATGCGCACCATAGGCGCACTTCCGCCTGAAAAGCGTCATCGCATCGCCCATGAAACCTTAGATATTTACGCGCCGATTGCCAACCGTTTAGGTATGCACGAATTTTATATTGAGCTAGAAGATTTATGTTTTGCGGCATTAAATCCTATGCGTTATGCGCTACTTAAAAAAGCAGTGCGCAAAGCCCGCGGCCATCGCAAGGAAATGATGGCGCGCGTACAAGACACTTTTAATGAATGTTTATTACGCGCAGGTTTTACTGATTTTAAAATTTATGGTCGGCAAAAACATATTTACAGCATTTACAAAAAAATGCGACAAAAACATTTATCTTTTAATGACATTATGGATGTGTACGCATTTAGAATTGTGGTGCCCACTATTGATGATTGTTATCGCAGTTTAGGTTTTGTGCATCATTTATATAAACCTGTTCCCGGTCGCATCAAAGATTACATTGCCATTCCTAAAGCCAATAGTTATCAATCCCTACATACCACTTTATTTGGACCAAGTGGCGTGCCAATTGAAGTGCAAATTCGCACTAAGCAAATGAATAAAGTGGCACAAAGTGGTATTTCCGCGCATTGGCGTTATAAAACACCTGAAGGACATTTTGATAAAGTACACATGCGCACCCGCGCCTGGCTGCAACATTTGCTGGATATTCAGCAAGAAACCGGCAGCTCGCTAGAATTTATTGAAAATGTCAAAATTGATTTGTTTCCTGATTCTGTTTACGTGTTCACCCCCAAAGGCAAAATTATTGAATTGCCGGCAAAATCGACCTCTGTTGATTTTGCTTATGCCGTACACACCGATATTGGTAATCACTGCGTATCTGCGCGCATTAATCGACAATTAGCGCCGTTATCTACACCTTTACATAATGGCCAAACAGTGGAAATCTTAACTGATGACAAAGCGCAGCCCGATCCCACTTGGCTTAATTTTGTGGCCAGCGGCAAAGCACGCAGCAGTATTCGCAATTTTATTAAAGATCAAAAACAAAGTGAGATGCTGATTTTAGGTGAACGTTTACTCAATGCGGCTTTAAAACAATTGTCCCCACAAGCATTTCATTTAACACCTGAAAATTTGCATGAATTTTTGCACCACGCGCATTTAAATAGTGTGCAAGATTTGTATGAATCCATTGGAAGGGGCGAGCGTAATAGTTTATTAGTCGCAAGACAATTGGTCAAACAACCTGTTACTGATGAAGCGCAAATTTTAGCCATTAAGGGCACCGAAGGGGTATCAGTGCAATTAGCTAAATGTTGCTGGCCGATTCCAGGCGATCACATTATGGGGTTATTATTACCTGATGAGGGCATGATAATTCACAATGAAGCCTGCAAAAAAATTACCGGCGCACGTTTTAAAGACCATTTAATTCGCTTAGAATGGGAAGATAATCTGGATAGAGATTATGAAGCACGTCTTGATGTAGAGCTTGAAAATCAACGCGGCGTACTCGCAGATTTATCTATAGCCATCGCCAAAACCGGTGCCGATGTGATTCGTATTCAAAGTGATAATATTGATAGTCGTTTTGCACATATTATTATCATCGTCGGCGTTCATGATAGGGATCATTTAGCACGGATTATGCGTAATTTACGTAAGATTAAAGCGGTGCTAAAGATTACGCGGGTGAATTAAATGGTATATTTGCTAATCAGCTACTTTACAACTATTTTTAAGCCATGAAACAAATTTTTAAAAGTCTTATTTTCTGCCTACTTACCGTAGTTGCAAGCATGAGTATTGCAAAAACGACTATGGACGATATTAATTTCCTACACGATGCTGCGCTGCGGGGCGATAGTGAAGCCCAAGCCGCTTTAGGTGATATTTATGCCAGAGGTGAATCCCGTCCACGTGATTGGACTATGGCAAAACGTTGGTATGAAGAAGCTGCCAATGGTGGCAATCCTTATGCACAATATATGTTAGGTTTAATTTATCAATTAGGATTAACTGGACCTTCTGATGCCATAGAAGCCAACATCTGGTATTCTCGCGCCGATCAAAATAAAAATAGCGCGCGCGCAAAACTAATGGTCGGACAATTTTTCGCTGATTACGATAATCCCCAATATGACCCTGAGCAAGCTTTTCTTTGGTATGAAGCTGCCGCCAATGCCGGTAATGTGGAAGCGCAAGATAATATGGGCGATATTTATTTAGAAGGCAAATGGGTACAACAAGATATATTAAGCGCGGTCAAATGGTATGGCAAAGCTGCAGGTCAGCGTTCGCCTTATGCGCAATATAGTTTAGGGCAAATGTTTTATAATGGTTATCCCACTTTTCCACAAGATTACACCCAAGCTTTAGGTTGGTTTTACCAAGCAGCCGTACAATGTTTTGTCGCCGCGCAATATACTATGGGCGATTTATATTATGAAGGCATAGGCGTTAAACAAAGTAATATCCAAGCTTACGCCTGGTGGTTTTTAGTCAAGAGCATTAGCGATTATCCCCAAGCGCAAATTGCTTTGAATAAAGTCATTCCGAAAATGTCTATGGAAGAATTACAACTTGCTAATGAACTTGCGAAAGAATATTTAGATGAATACGGCTCTTATTGCAATCTCAACGTCAATCCCTATCTCAACGAATACCTATCTCGCCAAAACACTAAAGGGGTACGCCCTAGAAGTGAGTGGTTGTATCGGGATAAGTAAGTATTATTTAAACTACACCATACTGCATTTTATTCCCCAGCCAACGGTTAATTAATGGCTCAATGTGCTCAGGATATTCTTGCGTGATTTTTTCTGCAAGTTGTTGGATTTGAAGGATTAAGTTTTGATCGCGGCTTAAGTGAGCGATTTTGAAGGTGAGTTCGCCGCTTTGTTTAGTGCCCAAAAGCTCGCCACTGCCTCTGAGCTCTAAATCTTTTTCAGCAATTTTAAAACCGTCCGTGGTTTTACGCATCACATCTAATCTTGTGCGCGCATTGTACGATAAGGGTGATTGATAAAGTAAAATACAATGACTTTCAGCTGCGCCGCGACCGACTCTGCCGCGCAGTTGATGTAATTGTGCCAATCCTAAACGTTCGGGATTTTCTATAATCATTAAATTCGAATTCGGAACATCTACGCCCACTTCAATCACAGTGGTTGCAACCAATAAATCTATTTCACCGTTTTTAAAGGCATGCATGATCGCTTGTTTATCTTGTGATTTTAATTGCCCGTGGACTAAAGCAATTTTTAATTCCGGTAATGCCAGTTTTAATTTTTCTGCTGCGTCGGTTGCGGCTTGGCAAATCAGTGCTTCTGATTCTTCAATTAATGTGCATACCCAATAAGCTTGTTGACCTTGTGCGCAGAAATTTCTAATTTTTTCTATGACGTCATTACGTTTGGAATTAGGAATGGCAACCGTTGTAATGGGTTTGCGATTCGGTGGTAACTCATCAATCACTGAACAATCTAAATCTGCATATACCGTCATTGCCAGTGTACGTGGAATTGGTGTTGCCGTCATCATCAGTTGATGTGGAGATTGACTCCCTTTTGCTTGTAAAGTTAAGCGTTGTTCTACACCAAAGCGATGTTGTTCATCGACAATCACCAAACCTAAATGATGAAACGCAACCGCATTTTGAATAAGCGCATGTGTACCTATCACAATATGTGCGCTGCCATCTGCAATTTGCGCAAGCATTTCCCGTTTTTGTTTTGCTGGCATACGACTCGTTAAATTAACTACATTTATATTTAAATGTGAAAAATATTTTTGTAAATGTATAAAATGTTGTTGCGCTAAAATTTCAGTAGGCGCCATTAATGCTGCTTGAAAACCATTAGAAATGGCTGCAAGCATGGCTGCTGCAGCAACAATGGTTTTTCCTGAACCGACATCGCCTTGCAATAATCTCAGCATAGGATGTGATTGATTTAAGTCTTTAAATATTTCTTGCAATACACGTTGTTGTGCATTTGTTAATTTAAAAGGTAATTGTTGATAAAATTGCTGTAATAATGTTTGTGCGATAGGCAATGGTGTTGCGGATAATTGTTTTATTTTTTCGCGTATTTTTCTGCGGCTTAAATGATGAGCCAGCAATTCTTCTAGGGCTAAACGTTGTTGCGCAGGATGTAAACGTTGCTCTAATAAATTTTGATCGGCATCATTGGGCGGTTGATGGCAATACAAAAGCGCATCAAGTAATGAATAAGGATGATCGGGTAGATAATCTATTAAATCCCCGTCATTGCGAGCGCTCGCAATGACTATCGCTTGTGTAATTAACATACGCCAAGATTTTTGTGAAAAGCCTTCGGTGCTTGGATAAATCGGCGTTAACGTTTGCGTATCCACTTCATGAGAAAACCGCTCGACCTGATATTCTGGATGCACCATTTGCAGGCGATTACCCATAAATCGCACTTCACCAAAACAACGCAGCTTCATTCCCGTTTTTAAGTTTTCACGCTGGGCATTAGAAAAATTAAACATACTCATAGAGATATAGCCCGTGCTATCAGCTAATTGCACTTCCAGCCGCCTTCGCTTGCCAAACATAATTTGCTGTTTGACCACTTCGACTTCAATTAATGCATGCATGCCTGGCTGCAATTGGGACACACTATAAATCTTGGTTCGGTCTTGATAGCGATAGGGCAAATGAAACAATAAATCAGTCACGGTATAAATCCCGAGCCTATTTAATTTTCCCGCAAGTTTAGTCCCTACGCCTCTTAGATTTGT
>JBEKTV010000095.1:0-5150 GCA_049515675.1 Gammaproteobacteria bacterium
AACTTATTACGCGAAACAATTAAATATCACAGAAGCAGAATTTGTAAATCATTTACAACAAATACAAGCTACACCTACTCATTAACATTATTTGAACATCGCCGAATCATATCGATATGATTCGGTGATACCATACCCCCCCTAGACTTTCCATGCTGTGCACAATATAATTAGCGTTTTAATTTTGCGCTAAAAATGCCACGATATAATACACAACTCATTACTGAACTTGCACATTTTGTGCTTGGCATAGATGTCAACACCTTAAATGGAACAGTTGAAAGTACCTCAACGTACGCTCCAATTCGCCCTACATCAGAAAGTTTCCACGAATTTTATGCGCAATATCAACCGCTCATCTTAGATGAGGTTATGGCAACACTACAAACTGCGGTCAATAAATTTGATGCAAATAATAAAATTAAAGTCAATTTGCAAGAAAAAGATCGCGTTAATTATTATCCACATGACAGTGTCACCATGCTACATCTTGCTAATGATAATAGAATTCAATGTGATGACATGGGTGGTTTTCATTTTATTGTCCTTATTGTCAATATTAATGCAACACGCACAGTAGGTATTTTAAATATTTTTCAAAAAGAATATCAGCTGGTTTTAAAAGGCGATTTTTCGCAATCATTTACGCAATTAAATTTTTTTGAAATTTTTCCAATCGCATCCCTCGTCAATCTTGATCGTATGTATAGCGTTTGTGTACAAAAACCTAAAACAACATTATTAGATAAAGTAATGAGGGCAACTGTTTCACCATGGCCTGCGTCAAATAATACCAGTGCGCCACCTATTGCTGGCACAGTATTAAATGCAGAACAACAGCAAGCTGTAGATGGATTTACGCAAGGTGATGATGGCGTTTATTTACTGCAAGGTCCACCCGGAACTGGGAAAACCACTACTGTAGTATCAATGATTCAGAATCTCGCGGCAAAGAAACAACATATTTTAGTCTGCGCACCTTCCAATAAAGCCATACAAGTGCTGGCGGAAAAAACACTAAAAGCCATGCCCAATACACCTATGTTAATGATTGCCGTTGAAAGTAAAATTTCCTCCCTCAGTCTGCAAGAAATTGCCTTAGACAATTGGGAAAAAAGATATCCCGAAAAATTAAAAGCATTGCTTGCTGAAATTGATGTTGCACCTTTAATGTCACGCACAAAGTCTGAAGCGAGCAGCGTAAATGAAATTATCGATACCCAAACATTAATCAAATTCATTCATGACGTTGAAGCTAAATCAAAAATCATAGTGCATATTATTAAAAGCTGTGCACGTTATATCACCCATATAAACCCTGAAGTATGTGCGAGTATGATTCAGCTTGCTGAAAATGAATTGTTAACTTATTTAAAGAATTTAAATGTGCTTAAAAAGGAATTTGACACATTCTTATTTCCAGCATTACCTGCAAAACAAGCAACACCCGTACTCACTCCAGAAAAAAGAAATAATATTGAAAAATTTTTATTTGCAATATGTAATCAATATAATTCTATGCATTCATTTATTAGTTATGAATTACTTAAATATATTCCATCTAACGGCAGCGCATTATTTGAACGTACCCAAATATTATTTTGCACACTTTCAATTGCTGGTAGAATGTCTTTACAACGATTGTATGGCAATCAATCCTGGTCATTCCAATCTATTATTATTGATGAAGCAGGTCAAGCTGTAGAGGCTGAAGCATTAATTCCTTTTAATTTAGCAAAAGATGCTAAAAGAGCACTATTAGTTGGCGATACGCGTCAATTGCCCGCAACTACCATTGGTGTTTCCGCAAAAGATACCCACTTTGAGCATTCTATGATGTGGCGATTGCTGGAAGTAAATAAGCAGCCATTTCATTCACTCATGGTGCAATACCGCATGCGTGAAAACATTAGACATTTTCCATCGCATCGTTATTATGATGGAAAATTAATAGACCATGAATCTATTGCAAACCGTCATACATATCTACCTCCACATATGTCTCCAGTAAGTGGTATTAAATTTTGGGTGGATACACAAGGACAAGAGGAACATGCAGGTCTAAGTTACATCAATCGAAATGAAGCATTATCTATTGTAGCGTTAATCAAAGAAATTCGTAAATTGGATTCACATAGTCATATCGGTATCATTAGTTTTTATAATGCACAAGTAAAACTCATTACACACTTACTCAAAAATGAGAGAGCTCAGAATCCACGCATCAATCCTGATAAAATCGCGGTTCATTCAGTCGACGGATTTCAGGGTGATGAAAAAGATATTATTATTGTATCTTTTGTTAGAGCGAATCAACACAGTAATATTGGTTTTTTAAGAGACTTTAGACGTTTAAATGTAGCCATCACCCGCGCCAAAGATGTTTTATACATATTTGGCAGCGTATCGACTTTCAAAAAAGCTGTAGGTACTGAAATTAGTGAATTGCTCGATTATTTATCTCAGGCCAAAATGGTTAAATCATCTACTGAAGCCATACAGCACGTGAACAATACAATTCCTGCTAGAACACAAGTATCACCAACATCATTACCTATGGTTGCGCCTATACAAAATGTGACTTCGGCTGTATATAGACCTGTTAAAGCTAATACAACAATTACTGCCAATAAATTTGAATTTTATTCAGTGGAAGAATTGATTGCGCAAGCAAAGCGTTATTTTACAAAAATGAAGTATGAGCAAGCCATAGAAAACTATAGCTACATATTAAAGAAAAACTCACAACATAAAGAAGTTTATTATTTAATCGCAGAATGTTATCACTTACTTGGTAATATAAACCAGGCTCAAATTATGCGCGATATTGGCAATAGCATTGAAGTAGATACCAAAACACATACTCATCTAGCGACTACCCATCCAGTGACAAATAACAATAATAATACACCTAACGATTTTTTCACTCCCGGAACTAAAACTTTGAAAAAGGCCAGAGAATTGTCTGACCAAGGCGAATTTCAAAAAGCAGAAGCAATGTATATAGAATTACTGGATGATTCTCCTGAGGATCCAGAAATATTATTAGGACTTGGATGGGCATTAAATAAACAGAGAAAACATAAAGAAGCACTCAGATATTTTGAGCTCAGTATTGCCTTTTCTAAAACGCCTTTGGGATATCAAGGTATTATTCAATGTTACATTTTACTCAACAAGTTAAGTGAAGCGCTTGATTATATTTATGAAGGATTAGAATATTTCCCATGGTCTAAAACACTCGCGACTTTTAAAACCAATATAGAAGCTAGAGTTGCTCCTAAAAAAGTAGAACAGAATCATACTGCAAAACCTGTAATCAATGGCTTTCAACCTAAACCTGCGCCCGCAGTGCTGCCACAAAAAAATCCATCGACAACTCCAGGCTATATTGCACAAACAACTCAAAACAATACTGCAAATCAGGCAAGTTCATCATCCAGTAGTAAAGCTAGTGAAAAATTATCAGCAACCGACTTGGTAGAATTTAACCATGCCCTTACACTCTCAAAACAAGATAAAAATGTTCGCGCCGCCTCAAACATTTTTAAAAATCTACACGGGCGTTATCCCAATAATATTGAAATCTTAAACGAGCTCGGCTGGTGCTTACATATTTTACATCACAATACCGATGCCATTGGTGTTTTCAAGAAAACTTTGAAAATATGTAATAATCTAAACGCTTATTATTGTTTAGCAAGATGCTATCGTTATGCCGATCATTTACAACATGCAATAAAAACAATTGATGAAGGATTAAAGTTTTTCCCCAATGCACATAAACTATTAGATTATAAAAATGAGCTTAATGCTGTAGAAAAACCTGCGGCGCTGAAAAAATAAATCATTCCTTAAACATCCGCTTCGCGCGCTCGCGTTTTTTCTTCTGCCTTGGTGTTAATATATTTTTGCGACCGGCAAATGGGTTTTCGCCTGACTTAAATACTAATTTTATGGGTGTGCCGACTATTTTTAGTAGACGTCTGAAAGTATTGATTAAATAACGTTGATAAGAAACAGGAACATGATCAACTTGATTGCCGTGAATCACAATCACAGGTGGATTATGTCCGCCGGCATGCGCGTAACGTAATTTGATTCTGCGACCTTGAACAAGAGGTGGCGCATGTTCATTCACTGCTTTTTCTAAAATTTGCGTTAATTTTGCTGTGGGTAAATCTTTGGTTGCGGATTGATAGGCTTCATCAATTGCAGGAAATAAATTGCCGACGTTAGTGCCGTGTTTTGCAGAGATAAAAAATATTTTGGCAAAATCTACGAAATTTAATTTCCGCTCTATTTTGGTTTTAATTTGCGACCTTGCATAATCATCTAAGCCGTCCCATTTATTCACTGCGATCACAATCGCTCGCCCTGCTTCTAGAATATAAGCTAATAAATGTAAATCTTGGTCGGTTAAATTTTCTTGGCTGTCTATCAGTATTACGCACACATCTGCTGAATCTATCGCTTGCAAGGTTTTAATCACTGAAATTTTTTCAATGTCTTGATGAATACGACCACGACGTCTTACACCTGCAGTATCAATTAATGTGTAATATTTTCCCATGCGCTCAAGTGGAATAAAAATACTATCGCGAGTGGTGCCAGGTTCATCAAACGCAATCACACGCTCATAGCCTATAATGCGATTGACTAAAGTTGATTTGCCGACGTTGGGTCTGCCGACAATTGCAATTTTTACGCCTTCGGGAATATCAAGTTCTGGCATTTCAATTAAAGGTAATTGTTTTAATATTTCCTCTTGCAAATCATCAACGCCCACACCATGACTTGCCGCGATAGGCACTACATTTGAAAATCCTAAAGCGTGAAATTCGGCAGTTACACTCGGTGTATTTAAGCCATCGGTTTTATTCACCACCAATATAGGCATTTTGTTAATTTGTCGTAAATATCTTGCAATTTTTTGGTCAGCCGGTGTGAGCCCTGCGCGCGCATCCACTACAAATAATACCACTTGGGCTTCATCAATTGCCTGCTCAACTTGTTTATCAATTTGTTTGGCCATAGCCTCAACATCGCCAGTAAAACCGCCGGTATCGATTAATAAAACGGGTTGGTCATTAAAAGTGGTATGTCCATAGTGTCTGTCGCGGGTCACGCCTGAATAATCAGCAACAATG
>JBEKTV010000096.1:0-5493 GCA_049515675.1 Gammaproteobacteria bacterium
GAGGCTGATTTGGTCAGTTGTTTGCTCATTTATATGTGAACCTTCTGATATTCTCTTAAACAGTTTAACACCGCATCGCCATAACGTTTTAATTTTTCTTCACCTATGCCATTGATTTGCAATAAGCCCGCTTTTGTTTGCGGCTGATGGATGCAAATCTCAATCAAAGTCCTATCATGAAAAATCACAAACGGCGGCAAGCCCGCTTTGGTCGCTATGGCTTTGCGCATACTTGAAAGCGCTGCAAACAAGTCTTTATCATAATCCACATGATGAACTTTGGCTTTTTTATCCGTATGCTTTTTCTGCCTAAAGAACACGGCCTGTTTATCTTTTAAAATTTTTCGACTATGAATAGTCAATTGCAACAAAGGATACTCACCTTGCGAAACCTGCAAAAAACCTTGTTGAATTAAACTTAACACATAATGCTGCAATTCTTTTTGCCCATGGTCTGCCCGCGTAATACATCGATGACATAATTCATGCCAAAACGCTCTTGAAGTCTATACACGCAAGATAATATTTTTTGCGCAATGACAGCGCCATCTACCACTTTAGTTTCAGATAAACAATTATCGCAAGCATCACAGCGATCATGAATATAGGTTTCAGCAAAATAAGCTAGCAAATCTATTCTGCGACAACGCAATGACGAACAAAAACTAAACATTTGCTCAGCCATTTTTTCTTGATGCTCGATAATGTCTGCTTCCGTATGCGTTTTCGCTAAATGTTTTTGTAATAATAAATCTTGGTAATGGTATAACATAGTGCATTCAGATACTAAACCATCGCGCCCTGCTCTACCCATTTCTTGATAATATTGCTCTATGCTTTTTGGCATATTGGCATGAATCACAAAACGAATATTGGATTTATGCACACCCATACCAAAAGCTACGGTTGCGACCATAATTAAGGCATCATCATTCATAAAGGCGCGTTGCGCGGAAATTCGCTCTTTTTCAGCTAAGCCCGCATGATACTTGGCAACCCGCATCCCTTTTGCTAATAAAAAATCATGTAACTCATCAACCCCTTTACGCGTACCGGCATAAATAATGCCTGAATGTTCTTTATGGGTTGCTAAGCATTCGAGTATTTGTTTTTGCAAATGATCACGCTCAATAATACGAATAATTAAATTCGGCCTATCAAAACTACTTTGCACTTTATGTGGCTTGGTTAATAACAACTGTTCACAAATATCTTGGTTCACAGTTTGCGTCGCAGTTGCAGTAAAAGCGGCAATCGCTTTATTAGGAAATTGTTGTTTTAATAAATTTAACGCCCGATATTCTGGCCGAAAATCATGTCCCCATTGGGAGATACAATGTGCTTCATCAATCACAAAAAAACTGATATTGGCTTTTTTCAAGCAAGATAAAAATCGTGCTTGTACTAAGCGCTCTGGCGCAATATAAATAAGTTGATATTGATTTAAATCCGCTAACACTTCATCGATTAATTGTGGTGCAACCGTACTATTAATAAATGCGGCTCTAATGCCTTGTTGATTTAAATAGGCGACTTGATCTTGCATCAACGCAATTAACGGCGAAATAACGATAGCAAGGCCATCTAATAAAACCGCCGGTAATTGAAAACATAAAGATTTACCCGCACCTGTAGGTAATACTGCAAAAACATCTTGATTTTGCAATATGCTATCGATAATTTCTTCTTGATAAGGTCTAAATGCATCATAACCAAAATAGCGTTGTAATGCGGACAGTTTGTTCATGTCAATGTATCCCTACACCTGGATTGCTTCGCCTTGTTCTTGCAATGCCTGGGATTTGGATAATACCGCTATTAAATCTGTCATTAACTCAGCAACCGCTTGTGTCATTAAAATAAAATCGACATCAAATTGTTGCTGCTCAGTTTGTGCGTCCCCTGCATCGCTTGATTGTAATTTATCTTGAAAATCTAATGATCGAATCATAAATTCACTGTTAATGGTAAAACTCACGCGCTCTTGCCAAGTTAAGGCCAATTGCTTGACTTGACAGCCGTCAGTTAATAAAGACTGTATCGGTGTTGCTGATAAATTTTGTTGCTGACAACGTATGGTGCGACTTTGCTGACTGGGGTCTTGCAACACGCAGGCTTTATCAATTTCAAAACTCTGCGGATAGGAATGATGTTGCACCCAATGCGTGAGCACATAATTTAAATCTTTTAATTCCGGTAAAAATAACCCATGATCGGGCAATACTTTTTTCCAGCTATTTAAAAAATAACCCACTTCTTTAGGATGAACTGTATTTAAAATGAGGCAATCGCGCTTAGTATCTATATACGCATAAATTTGTTTAAAACGACTAAATGCGCGCGGTAATAAAGTGGAAATAATATCGGATTGCAGCGCTTGTTTTTCTTTATAAGGGACTTTACGTTTTTGGGTTTGTTCAATGATTTTGATGCGCTCTTGCAAAGCTTGTCGCACTACAGTTGAGGGCAGAATTTTTTCTTCAACTTGTAAACACAACATCATATAACCATTGGCCGCATGCACAAGCGGTGCCTCTTCTTCATCATTATTTTGCAGCGGCGGAATAAATCCCATACCTAAAGGCAATGAAGGCAAACAGGGCTCAAACGCGAGATTGGCCAGTGCTTGCGATAAATAATCTGCTTGATAAGGTAAACTTGTTTTAAGATGGAAATATTGAATTTGTTTAAACCACATAACTACTCCCTGTTCAAGGGAGGATTATACAGTATTGTGGCTTAGATTAAAGCACCCCGCATGAGTTTTCCCATGCGGGGTATTTGCTTACCAACCTTTTTTCTCATCTTTTTTGTCTTTAAAAGGTTGTTTAAAGCCTTTTTGACCTAAAGTTTCACTTGCTAGAAATGGAGATTTTTTAGAAGGTAAAGGTTGTTTTTGACCAGGTTGTTTAAAAGTTTTCATAATATTATCCTCTTTTGTTGTTTTTCTTCACACTCTATAATGTTAGTTCAAGCACTAACAAAGTCCAATAGGTCAGCGGCGGTAGGTCAGATATTTTTTGGCATATTTGTTATCATAGCAATTCACTATTAGGAGATTTTAAATGACAACATTAGTCGCTATTGATTTTGACGGAACCGTGATCGTTACTAATTCAACCTCGAAATTTTGGCAGGAAAGGCACGGTGTCTCTACTGTAGATATGGCAGGGGGTTTAGTGGTTCTGAATCAGGAAGGTATCTTCTGTTATAAAAATACCAAGCAAGTGCTTGATATGAGTAAAGCGATACCTCAAGATGAAATCGATAGGCTACTCAATGATAAAAATACAGGACTTAAGGAACCCGAGCTGCTAGCGCAAACCATTATTCATGCAATTGATAATAACGACAACGTGGCCATAGTGACCAAATCCTTATATCCAGAGATAGTCAAACGTGCGTTGGAAATTATTTTTGAGAAACATGTGCCAGATAATAAAAAAGCTTATCTTAAACAAATCCATATCGTATGTGGCTATCCAGTCAATGAAGACAACGAGACTGGCAAAAGACAACATATTGAAGCCGCTGAAGAATATTTTGTTGCGCATGGACAAGTGAAATTTGATAATCGTTTATTACTTGATGATGATCCCAATAATATCGCTATACATAAAAAATATATGGGCTCTTATGCCGTTCAAGCAAATTCTTCATTGGGAAGCCACACATCTTATAGTACAGTTAACGTATTACTAGATAGAAGAAAAAAAATAAAGTTATCTGCTGAGGAACGAATAATAGAATCTAATAAAGTTCTTGGGATCATGACCAGCATAGGTGCAAAAACGCAGACAAATAATAACAATAATGCAACTAATCCTAATCAACAGTCAAGTGCATCCCAAAGCTTAATGCTAAATACTCATACAACTGCAGGTTCACCGCCAGCTGTTAAAGTAGAAAAGCAAATAAATGCGCCCCAAGATTCACAGCAAGCTACATTATTGAAAAAATAAAAATATTCACACCAATAGCTGCGTTTCACAATTTCGCAACGCTTGAACACTTAGATTTCACCATTTCTTCATCAGTGACGTCAGCTTGTGACTTATCTTTTGAAAATAATAATAAGTTTATCTGTGTTTCTGGAACTGTAGGTTTAACAGCTGCATTGAAGTAACAATAATGAGATAACCAATCAAATACAGGGCTCATATCACCCACAACAAGCTCTGTAAGTTTCTGAAAAACATTAGGACCATTAACACTATTTACAAAGCACGCGATACAATCGCCGCTCAAAAGATCAATTGCGGCAAATGCATATGAACCTGGATTAGTCCCCCAGTGAAACGCAATTTTTCTACCGTCTTGCTCAAATAATGCAATGCCTAGTCCCCAGAGAATTTTGTGAGCACTATCAAATGCTTTAGGAAAATCTTCGGGTCTTAATTTGGTATGCGCCTGAAACAAGGTTTGCTTTAAAAACGCGTCAGATAAACAGTGCCTTAAAAATACAATATAATCGCTAGATGTGGTCAATAGCGATCCAGCTGGTATTGCAGGTGAGTTTGCAGCAGGTATAGGTTCAGGGCAACCATTGCCATCATGAGCACGCGCAACAATGCTAGATGATTGTAAAAAAGTTGAATGGTTCATCCCTATGGCGTGAAAAAATTCCTGGGAGATGGACTCCCATTCTTTGCCAGTTTTATTTTCAATCACCTCTTTTAAAAAATCAAACGCCACTCCGGAATAAGTAAATTTAGTCCCTGGTTCTGCAATAAAGTTTGCATTGTTATCACCAGAGTAATTTGGCAAGCCAGAACATTGTGCTAAAACCATTCGAGTAGTTAGTTTTTTATAGTATGGATTATTTTTTATTTCAGCGGAACCATAATCAGAAATTTCACAAAGGGGTTTATCAAGATCCCATCTGCCTTGTTTAACCAAATTTAATACAATCGCCGCAGATACCGCTTTACTCAAAGAAGCCGCCTGGAACAATGTTGAGTTGTCTACCGAATAAGGCTGTGAAGTATCTACAACCCCTGCGGCCACAGATTTCACTACGCCTTGCCTGCACCAGGACATAGATATTCCTGGGATGTGGGCACATTCAATAAATTGCTGTAAGGCTGAAAATGGGTAAGGTTTCATTGTTTGAAAGATAGCATACTTTCAGGCTGACCTATAATTAAGTAAGCGGGCATATTGTTTTTCATAAAATATTCAATTGAGCCTGGGGCTAGGACTAAACCATTTCTAAAATGGCCCGCGTTTATGTATAGATTTTCATAGGGTTCTATGCGCCCGATCATGGGCATGCCTTCTGGGTTATAGGGGCGCAGGCCCGACCATTGAGCGATGATTTCGCACTCTTTTAATTTGGGTAATATGTTAATTGCTGATTGATATAATTCATTAAATCCTGCTTCGGTCGGCAGTTGATTAAATCCTGCGTGATATTCCATGGTGCTGCCGGCTAAAATTAGGCCGTCTTTTCGTGGAATTAAATAATGATTGTGATATAGAATAATTTTTTCT
>JBEKTV010000097.1:0-5083 GCA_049515675.1 Gammaproteobacteria bacterium
ACCGCTTTACAGCAAGGTAGTGTTGAAAGAAATATAAAGTTCGATGAAGAATTTGGTGAATCAGCTGCAATTGGATTAGCAGAATTTTATCAATATTGGCATCATTTGCCTAATGAGATTAAAAATAGATTGGGCGCTTGTCGTACGCACCACGCAGAAGGTCGAACTGGTGGAACCACTTTAGCTTCTGAGTTAAAACTACTTGAGCGCTGGCTGAAAAAAGATACGCAAAATATGAATTCAACGCAAAAGAAAAATGCGTGGCAAGAAGTGGATCATAAAGAGAATAGGCCCTGTATCAATACTATACAAAGAAACCTATTGGCAATATTAAACGCTAACAAAACTAATGCAAACAATATAAGTGTTCTTGATGAAGTGCCTGAGAGTGAAGCGAATGGTCAAAAAGTACAAGCAGTAGAACCGTCTTTAGATATTCAATATGGTAAAGATGGACTTTTACCTGAATACCCTCTAGACAAAATTTTTACTGATATATGCCAGAAAGTAACTGATTTACGCCAGTGCATGGAAATTATGGCCGTATTGGGTACAGCTTCAAATTATAAAGCACAACAACAGCAATTACGCACAAGATTTATAGCATTAATGAATGCGCTTCCTGATACAGAAGATAAAGGCGCAGTATTATTTAATCGTTTGTACGAGCTTAACAATGATGGCGAACACTACGAACTTTGTGCGCAGTTGATAGATGAAATAGGCCACAAACAGTTAATACAGTGGCATTTAAATGAAGAAAGTATCAAAAATATAATTAAGCATATTTACGAAAAGAAAAATATCGTGAAAGGGTATGAAGCATTTAATAAACTTGATGAGATTTATCAACAATTCAATCAGTTTGCAAGCTTTAAAGATTTTATCGCTGCGTTAAAATATATCAATAAACTCAATGATACAGCTGAAAACAAAAAACAGATAATCAGCGCCATTAGTAAAAAATATCAATCAAAAATAAATGCATTAGAGATAAATGGAACATTATTACTCGATATCAGTTTTAGTTCTATAGAAGAACGCTTGATGATTTTCAAATGTTTAGATGAATTAAAGATGATAGAATCTATAAAAAATCTAGAAGATTATATATTTGGAAGAGTGTATAAGTATTTTAAAATTGATCAGTTTATAACAATTACATGTCTAGAAGATTTAATAAGAAATAATGAGTTTGAACTCATAAAACTACTAGAGCCTTATATTTTAAAACTTGAAAAAATACCATGTAATTCAGAATTGAAGGCAAAAATAATTATCGCCGCATGTCAAAATTGTAAAGATAACGGGTATGACGCGGTCGTTAAAACAATCGTAATGCTTGCGACATTTGATGAAAACGACATTAGGCCTACGAATAACCATTCGCCTTTAGCAATAGCTTATAAATATAATCATCAAGAAATGATTAGTGATATTATAGCTGGTTGCAAAAATTCTAAAATGGGAAAAAATAAAGTATATGAGACCTATAAAAATGTGCTTACAATTGTAATGCAGAATAAAGATAGTGATCGATATAATATTTTAAAAAGATTTATTATAGAGTATCCTATGAGTATTCCTGATGACTTCCTCATGCTTCATTCGGTATACATAAATACCTTTGATGATGATGATAGAAAACTATTTATTTTACTCCTTGATTCACGAGTGGGTGAGACCAACTATGTTTTACTGTTAAAAGCAGCGATAGAAAATAATCATCCGCAGCAAGCCTTAGTCATATTAAAACACTTTATATATTTATATAATAATAATCAAATAAAAGATAAAAATAAAATATTTAAATCTATTATGTGCTTAATAATGGATTATTCGCAGTATGATTTATTCACAGAGATAAGATCCATTATCTCAGTAGATGGTTATTTAGAAGTATTAAAAAATGACAAAGAAGCATTTTTTTATTTCATAAAATTTTTGAGTAAATGTATTAACAATGACCATAGATTTAATGATTGCAAACATATGATTGGAATTATTATTGATAACAATCCATTATTATTTTCCAAGAATGAATCTGGTAATACTCCATTTACATTATCTTGTTATAATAATCGTATTGCATTGTATATTCTTGATGACTATATGAGAAACATTTCAAAATTAAGTGAAGATGAAAAGAAATTTACTATTAAAAAAATACTCAGCGTGGCATCTAATCATAACCCAAATTTGTCTGAGACACTTCTTAATAGAATTGAGGTATTTTTAAAACAACATTTAACTCTGGAAAATATTCCTGAAGATTTTCTATTGGACCTATGCCGTAATAGCGTTGGAAATCTGTTCCAGTCCAGATTGGGAATTATTAATTATGTCATAAGCCTAGACCCAAACCAGCTAGTCAAAGGATCTGATCATAACAATCTTCAAGAATCTCCCTTAAAGATAGCTATTTCCAAACGTAACCAAACGCTGGTTATGTATTTATGTAAAACGTTCCACAATTATTATAAACAGTTATCTGGAGATAAATTTCAAGCATTTTTCACGCTTGATGTAAAGGTTTTAGAAGATTCGAACTTGTCTGACGTAGTGAATTCATATCGTATAAATCCTGATGTGCGCAATGAATTAAATATAGTAGCCACAGATGAAATCACTAGAGAATATTGGCTAGATTATTTACGCGAGCTTTATTATTCAGGCGATATGGATAAAAGAGATAAATATCTTGTAGCTTATAATAAACTTTGTTCTGCTGATGATGGCAAAGAAGTAAAGACGCTACAAAAACAAAGAAGCGCTGAGTTATTAGAATGGATAGCGGCTGTTAAAGCTATTCTACAGCCCATTGAAGATGTTAGCCGTAGTCAAGACCCAGGTCGATACGCTTTAAAATATATACGATCTATTCATGAAAATTACGGTTTAAGACATTGGTTGCCAAAATTGCTAACTCTGCCTTTTGTGGTTTTGGATTTAATCCCAAGATGGGAGCAAAAAGATGAATATAGGACGCATCGAGATCAATTATATAACTCTCTGTTTTCAATTTATGAAGATTGCATGTTGAGCTCTGATGACTGTAAAAAATCACCTAATGACATGCTAGATTCTTCATATTATTATAATTGCAATTCAATGCTAGGTAATCAAGATCATATGAAAATTTATGATGAGTGCCATGATTATGCAGGTTTGTTATATAGGTCTAGATGGTTCATTACTTTAATTATGTTACCTTGTATCTTATTGGTTTTAGTGAAATCTGCTGAGATTAAATTATTAAAAAAACCCTTTTCATTTCTTGAATTTTGTTTTTTTGGTCGGTATCAATCGACTACAAATGTCGATAATAAAGGCCCGCTCGCACATTTATTAGATCAGTTGTTTGCTGAGTTGTATGTGCTTTCACAATCTGAGCAAATAAAAGTTTATCGTAACCAATTGAAAAATGTTGAGACAATTACCGCTGATAATTTATTAGATATGTTGGATTTTATTGAAACATCACTCAAAGATTATCAATATAAGATAGATACTTTACCTGCATATGAAGTCATTAAAGAGCATGAGTTGCCCCAGTTTTCGCCGCAAAATGTTTTAGCACAAATGGAAGCAGGTGAATCAGTCAGTATTAATAATAGTGATGTTAGTACTAAGATGCCCTTACTCACGCAAGCGAGTAGAAATTATGGTTCGTCATCGTCTTCATCTTCATCTTCACGTAGAAGTGTGGATGCTAAAAAATCAAAATGTCAGATCATGTAGCTTTATTTTAGTATAAGATCTCGGCAATAAGTCCTGCTTCTGTCCAGCCCTTGAGTAGCGACGCAGCGCGCAGGGCAACATCATCTTCATGATTCCACTGTAATAAACCTTCACAAACCGTGCCAAAATCTTCGCCTTTTTTAATTGCATCTAAGGCCCAGCCATCTTCCTCCTCAAGCGAGCAATATTGATTATCTAAACCCTTGCGCCAAAAAATCCAGGATACTGGATATGCATTTTCCTGTGGTGAACGTGGATTTTTATTTTCAATTAAATCTTGCCAAATGGCGATAGAGTTCCAATGAAGTTGAAGTTGTTTTACCGATGGATGTAATTTAATGGTCATATCTGTCCAAGCTTGTGGTGGAATTTTTGCAAGTTGTTCTAGAGTGAATGGGACTTGGTCTTTTGCATCAAATACGGCTGACATCAACCATTCAATTTCAGCAATCTCCGCAAGATGCGGATAATCGTGATAATCATTATGATGAAATAAAAAGTCGGCAAAATATCCGCCAAACCAGCGGATAGAGCGAAATTCTGATGGAAAGGCTTTTGCATATTCACAAGCGATTTGATAAAAATCATCATGACCTAAATAACTTTGCACCGATGGATAAGTTGCCGCTAATGCTTCGACTAATCTGGCATAATAAGCATGTTCATAAATATGAAGACGTTGCGAAGCAGACATATTTTCTGTGCTGATAATATTATCGTGAATTTCACGATTTCCCTTTAATAAAAATCCCTGAAAATGCTGTTGTAATTCTTCAAGCATAATCAAGTTGCTCCGTAAAAATTTCCTCTGCTATTTTACGTGCTTGCTGAAGTTCACTGAGTAATTCAGACAATGGTGGAATATGATCATCGCGCTCTATCATGGTAGAAATGTTGCCCATGCGTTTTAGAGTTTTGGCATATAAATCCCAAACCGGATCGGCAATAGCGTGATCGTGGGTATCAATAATACAATTATTTTCTTTTGAATGTCCGGCTAAGTGAATTTGCCGCACGCGCTCAATTGGAAGGGCGTTAATATAATCCATGGCTTTAAATTCGTGATTGACAGCGCTGACATAAACATTGTTAACATCTAATAAAATTAAGCAATCAGCACGATTGGCGACTTCAGTTAAAAATTCCCATTCAGTCATTTGTGATTGCTGATACGTAATATAGCTTGAGAGATTTTCAATTAATATTTGCTGACCTAAAAATTCTTGGGCTTGCATGATTTTATTGGCAACATGTTGAATGGCTTCCTCAGTATAGGGTAATGGTAATAAATCATGCATATTTTTATGCGCAATACCCGTCCAACATAAATGGTCAGAAATCC
>JBEKTV010000098.1:0-5053 GCA_049515675.1 Gammaproteobacteria bacterium
CGCTTTAATACGCTGACATTAAAGTCTGCATATTGGCTGAGGGAGGGGATAATACTGTGATAACCAAAGGCGGTAAAAAACACAGGAATCGTTAACCATAAACTACTAGGTGTTGTGGTTTTATTTTCCATTAAATTAACGATATCAATTTGTGGCACGCAAAATAGCGCAACTAATACTAACAAAATTAATTTAATCGCCATAAGTCCGCGATTTAATAAATCGGTTGCACGCGTTGAGGTATAAATAAAAAAGCCTAATACTACCGTGAAAATAATTGCGCTCGGTATATTAGCAAGCTCAAAGCCAAAAAAATGGTTTAAGCCTACTGATAATAATGAGCTGCCACCATCAATATAAGCAACAGTTAAAGCATAAAGTAGGCCTAAGAAACTCACTGTCATTAAAGCTTGGCCAAAACGCTTTAAGGTTTTGGTGGCCATAGTATTAAAATGTAAATGTTCCGGATCAGCAAGATTGGCTTCAAGAATCAAAAATGCCGCAGCCATGGTTAAAATCCACATCAGCAACATTAAGCCAATAGTCGCCCAATAGCCAAGGCCAATAGAACTTAAGGGAATCCCTAACATACCCGCACCGATAGTGGTGCCTGTGACTAAAAGTGTACAGCCAGTGACTTTATTATTGAGCATGATGAGTCCTTAATTGATAAGACTCTACATCATTTCTTTTTTAGCCAGAGAAGTCAAGTCATAATTTCGCATCCAACCTTTGATAACACCATAAATATCAATACGTTGTTTGGCATAAGCGCGAGGTTTGTCTTCGATATGGGGGGAACTTAAGCTAATAAAATCGCCGTGAATGGCGTGAATACGCTTAATCATAGGGGTTGATTTATCTAAGTAGGCCATGATGATATCGCCAACAATCGCTTCTTGTTGCGGTTGGTACCATAGCGTATCGCCAGCATAAAAACCTTGGTCTTTTAAGCTGTTGTCCTTGATATGCATACTGTGACAATTTTTAAATTGTGCAAATTGCGAAGGTTTGCCATTAATGGCAATTTCAGTATGTGTCTGTTGCGCAAGTTGTAAGCCACGATGTCTATGCGAAGCTTTAGCCAAGTAACCGGCTTCAATCAGGGCATTAATATAACGGCTGACCGTGCCTTTTGAGGAAATACCAGTACCATGCGCAACTTCGAGTAATTTAGGCGCGCGCTGATGTGCGGTAAAATAATCTTCAATAAAATCTAAAGTGCGCTTTTGAGCAGTTGTGAGCATAGCGATCATCCTTGTATAACGCTAAAATATCCTCATTACATTGTACGATGCAGGTTTACGCTGTCAAGGACAAATGGCTCAAAAGCAAGAACAATCAGTGAAGTGTCGCAGCCAATATAAAATGTCGTAAATAGAACGGTGTTGAATGGATTTAAATTCTTCAACGCTGATCAAATTCAACAGCTTGTGGCAATGTTTATGAAAAAAATAAAATGCCCTATCAAAATCATCGTCAATTTTAAGCCATTCTTGAATGATGGGATCATGTGGATCATGTGGTGAGCCATATCTGCGACCGTTTTTGCGAATCAATCCGCAGCCATAATCTGTATCAATAGTACAATAGTTAAGGTTGGACTGTGTTGTGACTAAATCAACAAATGCTTTATAGGTAACACCACACCAGGCACCTTGTTGCGGCTGAAAATGAGCTGTCTTTTGATTAGGTGGTAGGCAATCATGAACGACAATCGTGCCATTTTTTTTAATAAGCTTTAGTGCTAAGGCGAGATCGCGTTGACTGGTTATATATTCATGCCAAGGGTCCACTAAAATAATATCATAATGTGCATTTTTTAATGCATTAATACATGTCGTTGAATCTTGATGAGGACTACGAAAATCAATTTGTAAACCATCATCATAATTATCTGGGCATCGATACATCAGCCTATGGCAGCTTGAAAACAAAGAGCGATCAATCTGTGCATACATACCACCTGTAGAGGGCGTAACAATTTCTAGATAGGTCCGATATCCATAAAGTCGGGATAAATGGTGAATAACATCTACTTTTGTCCAAGTATTTTGCGTCATCAATGTAGGATATATTAAAATCAAGTTGAGTACAAACAGTTACTATTTTATAGTACAAAACGTTGCGTCATAATGTATGATTTCTCACGTAAAGAAAATATTACACATTATGACGCAACATGTTGCGTCCCTACAACTAATGATGTTATTGTAGTAACCCTATGAATTATCGTCACAAATATCACGCCGGCAGTTTTGCTGATGTCTTAAAACATACAGTGTTGTTAGCGTTAATTGATGCGCTGCAAAAAAAACCAGGCGCTTATACATTGATTGACACCCACGCCGGAGAGGGTTGTTATGATTTACGTAGCGAAATTGCACATAAAACTGGGGAGGTAGCAGCAGGCATTATGCGTTTACAAAACGATAAAAACCCGCGACCTGAAACTGTTGAACAATATTTGAAAATTATTGAGTCAAGTGAATATTATCCTGGCTCACCCATGATCGCCGCAAATACAGCAAGAGCGCAAGATGTGATTATTTTAAATGAAAAACATCCGCAAACTTATCAGCAATTAAAACAAAATTTTAAATCAGCTAAAAATATTGCTATACACGCACGCGATGCTTATGAATTGCTGCCGGCCCTTTTACCGCCTAAGACCGCGCGCGGTTTAGCATTTATTGACCCTGCATTTGAAGATAAATTAGAGATGGATCATTTAGCAAAATGTTTACAAAAATGCCATCAACGCTGGCCGCAGGGGATTTATTTAATTTGGCTGCCTATTGTCGGCCGCACATTTTATACGCCAAATGATTTACAGCATGCTGGGTTTTCAGAGTATTTAACCATAGAATTTACGGTTAAATCTGAATTAAGCGAAACACCAGGATTAATCGGCTCATCATTATTACTCATCAATCCGCCATGGCAGATTGAGACAACTTTAAAACCACTGCTCGCTTATTTGTGGGAGGTCTTGCATATTGATGCGAGCAGTGGATGGCGGATAGATTAAAAAGTTAAATCATTGAAGTCGGAGGTTGAAGTTAATATTGTATTTTGCCGAGCAAGGTTTGGACGCGCAGCTGTTGTTAAGTTTGCACTTGCACTTGATGCTAATACAGGACTATGTGTATCACTTGATTTAGGTGCAAGCGCAGCCATACGTCTTAACAATTTAGCTTGCGCATCAGGATCAATAGCAGCCAAATGATCACATTGTTTTATTGCTGCAAAAAATTGTTCTTCATCAATCACACCGCGCAATAGGAAACCCAATTGGGCATATAATTGGTCACCAAAAGATGATTTAATTACACTTTGTTGATAACGGCACAAGAGCGTTGCAATATTATCATGCCCCACACGATAGCCACAGCCAAAAAGTTTCGCAATTAAATTTAAATTCTTTTGACTGCATATACCACGGTTAAATTGCTTTAAATCATTATATTTGAGTAAAGCACCCAAAATATTAATTAACTCTTTATCAGTATGCATATTCGCTAAATTTATTTTATGAATTAATTTATCATCTTGTATAGTGTAATTACCAAAAGGATTGAGCAACATATACAAGTTTAAACCATGTTCGAATAACTGACATGCAGCATTCAGTTTTAAAATTTCATCCTCTTCTCTACCTTGATAAATATTAGCCATGTTTTTTGAATCATGAGCAAGCTGTGCATATGTGGCTGCAGCAATATTATCTTGTCGCCAAGTGGTGAGGTCATAATATTTATTAAAGTCTTTACTAAAACCTCTGATGTTGTATGAAGCTTCTATCACACCAAAATGTAGAAAGTTAACACCCGGTGTTTGCCGCAAGGCATTTTGAATAAAGCCTTCATAAACACTGATTAGCGCTATCATCTGTGTTTGTGCAACTTTTGGTCCTACGACTGTAACACTATCAAATTCATCACCGAAAATAGGAGTATCATTATGGAATACAGTAAGTTTATTATTCGCCCCTATTTTGCCATTTTGTACTACTTTATCATCAGGATAATATAAACAACTCACATTTATTGTAATATGATTATGCACAGTATGGAACGCATCATCTCGGACGGGTGCAGTAACTTGCGGAGTAAAATCAATTGTTTTCCCAGTAAGGGTTAATGAATTGTTGGTTACAACCGAATTATTCATGTTGAATGCATGATTAAATAACAAATTTTTATATTTACCTTTTCCGTTGAGGCGATTGATTTTATTCAGCAGTGAAGCAATCAAATCATTAGATTTTGGTATTGTCAGCAAGGATTGATATTCGTATCCAGCGATTGAAGCAATATTTGAAATATCATCATCAAACACATCGAATTTCGCATGATTTTCTTTAAACTTCAAAGCTAATTTTAAGCAAAAATTATGTTTATCGTCAAAAGGAAGATTACTGCGTTGAATAATATTGATGTAATGCGCAAGTACATAAAGCTTTTGCTTAATCTTTGGAATTTCCTGCGGTCCATTGACAAAGCGGATAAAACTTAAAACCTCTGGTTGTGTATCAAAAAACTGCAAACAATATAATAAAGCAGGTGTATGTTCATCACTTGGTGGCACGACATCATTCGCGCATTGATACAAGGCATAATAAATATTATTATAATATTGCTGATGATTAATCATATGGAGGAATCGCGGATATTTAAATGCCGTGGTTAAGATGAAATGATCAATCTTGTTGAGAGTATCTGGTGTTAAATGTTTTATGACTTGAATAATAATAATATAATATTCGCATGGATTTGCTAAAAATATAGTCTTATTAGAATGAATAAATACATGAACCGCGTCAGGTTTTTCTGCATATGCGAGTAATATACTTGGAAGTAAATCCGCAATCGATTTTCTTTGTTTTTTTGTTAAGTCATTTAACAGTAAAGAATTTTCAGCCTTGCTTAAAAAATCCGGATCATTTCCTAAGGTATAGACTAATTCACGAATTTCAGATCTATTAAGTGCAGACGAATTTTCGATAAGTGTGTTAATATGAGTTATTAAATTTTTAAGCCATGTTAATTTA
>JBEKTV010000099.1:0-5036 GCA_049515675.1 Gammaproteobacteria bacterium
GGCTGTTGCAGTTAATCAAGAATGCATTGGTATTATTTATTTTGAAGATAAACCCAAAGCGCACACTTTTGAAATGATGGCTAAACTCAAACAATTAGGCATTCAACAATTGGTGATGTTAACTGGCGATAATCAACAAAATGCCGAGCGTATTGCTAAAGAAGTAGGGATTACGCATTTTCATGCTGAACTGCATCCCGAAGATAAAGTCAAAGAAATTACCGAAATTGCAAGATTGCATCCTTATACATTAATGGTAGGTGATGGTATTAATGATGCACCGGCATTAGCAAAAGCTTATGTAGGCATGGCTATGGGCGCGCAAGGCGTAGCGATTGCCGCAGAAGCGGCCGATATTGTGTTATTAGATGAAGATGTAAGACGTGTTGCCAGCGCCGTACAAATTGGTAAAAGAATGATCACAGTTGCGCGCCAAGGAATTATTTTAGGCATGGGTCTTAGTTTATTATTAATGTGTATTGCTGCATTTGGGTTAATTCCACCGCCAATTGGTGCGATCTTACAAGAAATGATAGATGTAGTTGTGATCTTGAATGCGCTACGGGCAAAAAGATGACCGCGTAATTCTTGTTCTTCCTACATTCTTGTGCTAGACATTCTGATGTCCCTTTAGTTTTACATGGAGGTTCTGAAAGGTCATGGCTGATAAACGTTTACTTGCATTTCATGCAGTTGCTAGGTTACTGAGTTTCACGCGTGCAGCGGATAGTCTACAAATGACACAACCTGCAGTGACTTTCCAAATCAAACAACTTGAAGAACAACTCAATGTGCGTTTATTTGATAGATCACATAATCGTATTAGTTTAACTGAAGCAGGCCGTCGTGCTTTTGATTTTGCTGAACGCATTTTTGGTTTATATGGTGAAATGGATAATGCCATTCGCGAAGTGACTGATGATGTCAGCGGCGTTGTGCGTATTGCCGCAGGTAATGCCATGGCGCAATATATTTTAACGCCTATGCTCGCGAATTTTTCGCAAGCTTTCCCTTCAGTACAAGTACGCTTAGATGTTGCATCTTGTGCACAAGTCATCTCCATGGTTGAAAATAGTTTTGCAGATATTGGTGTGGTTGAAATGAATATCAATACTAAAAAATTAATCAGCCAGCCCTACAATGAAATGGCTTGGCGATTTGTGACTTCTCCTCATCATCCACTTGCGCGTACACGCGTCATCACACCGGAAATATTAGAGCAAGCCACTTGGATTATGGCAAATGATGCTCAGGATGCGCGCGAAATTGTGATGCGTTATTTGCAAGACGTGGGTGTTGATTTCGCAAGATTACGCATTGCTATGGAAATGGGTAATCTATTAATGATTAAAAATGCGGTTGAAGCAGGCCAAGGTGTTGCGATATTACCACAAGCTGCGATCACTAAAGAATTAAAACTTGGCACGTTGGTTGCGCCCTCTTTAGAAAAACCTTTGCAAAAACAAATTTCGTTTATTTACAAACAACAAAAATTCCCATTAAAAATAGTAGATGAATTATTAAACTTAACACGAGAACCTGAGGCTGTTGCATGCTAAACGTCTTTAAACGTTTTTATCATCGACATTTCACCAATCCAGAAGCGGTTATTTTAGTATTATTTTTAGTAACAGGTTTATTATTATTTTTAGCCTTTGGCGAAACACTAGCCTCGGTCATTGCCGCGCTGATTATTGCATTTTTATTAGATGGCATTATTCATCGCCTACAAATTTGGCATGTATCACGTGGCACTGCGGTGAGCATAGTTTATACTGGATTTTTAGGTTTATTAGCGCTGTGTTTTTTTGTATTAATTCCATTATTATGGCAGCAAATTTTTCACCTACTGGAAGAAATGCCAAGTATTCTCGGTCACTGGCGTGAGCAACTGCTATTATTACCTGTGCATTATCCTGAGCTGGTTTCTGTGCAACAAGTCAATGATATCATCAACGCCGCAGGTACACGTGTGTCACAATTTGGTGAACATATTTTATCGTTATCAAGCGCGGTGGTGCCCATTATTGCAGCGATTGTGGTTTATTTTATTTTGGTGCCTTTAATGGTCTTTTTTATGTTAAAAGATAGAGAAAAGATTTTTAATTGGTTTTCACAATTTATGCCAGAAGAAACAGGTTTAGTGAAACGCGTTTGGGATGAAGTGCATATTCAGCTGGGTAATTATGTACGCGGAAAAGTCTGCGAGATTCTGATTATTGGTATATCGTGCTGGATATTTTTCGTATTTATGGGTTTACCTTATGCAGCGCTCATGGGTGTGATTGTGGGCTTATCTGTAGTGATTCCTTATGTCGGTGCGGCAGTTGCCAGCATCCCACTGATTTTAATTGCATTTTTCCAGTGGGGTTTTAGTCCACACTTTTTATATTTTTTAATTGGTTATGCGGTGATATTAGGATTAGATGGTAACGTACTAATACCTTTATTATTCGCAGAAGTAGTTGATATACATCCGCTAGCTATTGTTATCGCGATTATTTTCTTTGGCGGTATTTGGGGATTCTGGGGTGTATTTTTCGCTATTCCTTTAGGTATTTTAATTAAAGCCGTTATCAATGCCTGGCCAGAACCCCAGGAAGTCCCTCAGCATTACTAGGAAATAATCATGTCTAAACAAAAAACCGGTCCGTGGAAAGTATTAATTGCTATCGTTGCAGGTGTTGTGATTGGCTCTATGACACCGCAAGGATCGCAATTAATCAATATTTATCATGTGGGCAGTAGTTTATTTATCAATGCTTTGATGTTATTGGTGGTGCCATTAGTCGCTTCATCCATTATTACCGGTGTTGCACGTATTGGTGCAGACCAATCATTTGGTCGCCTAGGGGCAAAAACATTTGCAGCATTTTTAGGGACTAATTTATTAGCGATTTTAACCGGCGCGTTGTTTGTAAATTTATTTCATCCTGGTGCGTTTATTCAAGCAGGGGTGCAGATTGCGGATATCAGTGCCATACAACAAATAGCCGAAAAAAATACCTTGAGTTTCTCGCATTTATTATTACAAATTGTGCCGAGTAATATATTCAGCGCCCTGTCACAAGGGCAAATGTTAGGGATTATTTTCTTTAGTATTGTTTTTGGTTTTTGTGTTGCAAAAATTGATAAAAGTAATGCCTCAGTCATTAATCAATTTACACTGGGTGTGTTTGAAGTGATGTTGCAATTTACCCATTTGATTATGAAAGTGTTGCCTCTAGGTGTTTTTTTATTGGTGGCGAAAGTATTTGCTGAATTTGGCTTGCAATCTTTACATTCATTAGGCTGGTTTACACTGACGGTAGTCTTAGGATTTTTAACGTTTGCATTAGTCGTATTACCCTTATTGCTAAAATTTATTGCGGGTGTTTCGCCCATTAAACACATTAAAAACATGGGCGCTGCATTAATCACTGCATTTTCCACTAGTTCTTCAGCGGCGACATTGCCTGTGACTTTGGATTGCCTTGAGCAAAAATCAGGTGTTTCTAATAAAATTTCAAGTCTGGTGATTCCACTTGGGACCAGTATGAATTTAGCGGGATCTGCACTTTATATGTGTGTGGCAAGTTTATTTGTAGCTCAAGCTTATGGGATAGATTTGACCTTGACTACACAGTTTATGATCATAGTCTTGGCATTTATGTTAACCCTAGGTGTTGCGGGTGTGCCTTCTTCTTCATTAGTTGCCATTATTGCTATTTTACATGCTATCGGCATTCCTGCTGAAGGCATTGGTTTATTTATTGCGGTAGATCGTATTCTGGATATGTGCCGTACAACAGTGAGTGTGTTTACCGGCAGTTGCTCAGCCGTATTAGTTGCGCGTAGTGAAGGCGAAAAAACGCATTTGTTATAATTTTTGTGCAGCTGCCAACACCGCTTGCGCATGTCCGCTGACTTTAACTTTGCGCCATTCTTGTATGAGTTTGCCATTTTTATCAATTAAAAATGTACTGCGGACAATACCATTAACTATTCTGCCAAACATATTTTTGGGCCAAAGTACATCAAAGCCTTTGCATAATTGTTCATCATGATCACAGACTAAATCAAACGGTAGTTGGTATTTGGTTTTAAAATTTTCATGTGATTTAAAACTATCGCGCGAGATACCAAATACTTCGGTATTGGCTTGCTGAAATTCTGGATAAAGTTTGGCAAAATCTTTGCTCTCATTGGTGCAACCGGGCGTATTATCTTTAGGGTAAAAATATAAAACCACATTTTTGCCCAGTAGGTCTTGGCTGGTAATGGTTTGTGTCGGACTTATTAATAGTGAATATTGTGGGGTCATTGCTGTGCTCCTTTGCTAAGGCTATAATAGCGTTTTCACAATGGGGTCGTCTATATGTTTTCAGGTAGTTTAGTCGCATTAGTTACACCTATGAATGCAGATGGCAGTCTTGCCATCAATGCGCTTCGCGATTTAGTCGCATGGCATATTGAACAAGGCACGCAAGGCATTATTGCTGCGGGCACAACGGGCGAATCCGCTGCGCTTAATTTTGCTGAATATCAGCAAGTTGTGCGTGAAGTATTATCCGAAGCACGTGGACGTGTGCCTGTGATTGCAGGAACGGGCACAAATTCTACTGAAAAAACCATTGAACTCACGCGTACGGCAAAAGCATTAGGCGCAGATGCCTGTTTAATTTTAACGCCTTATTGTGTTAAGCCTACGCAATTAGGTTTGTTATTACATTATAAAAAAATTGCCGATAGCGTTGCGATTCCGCAAATTCTTTATAATGCACCAGGACGTACCGCTTGTGATTTATTACCCGAAACTGTCAAGCAATTAATCGCTTATCCTAATATTGTGGGTATTAAAGAATGCGTGAGTGATAACAACCGTTATCAAACTTTAGTTGAACTTGCACAGCAGAAAATGGATATCTTAAGTGGCGATGATATTACGGCTTATGAATTATTGCGTGTGGGCGGACAAGGTGTTATTTCCGTGACCGCAAATGTTGCACCAAAATTGATGCGGGGTTTTTGTGATGCGATGTTAAGTGGCGATGTTG
>JBEKTV010000100.1:0-4899 GCA_049515675.1 Gammaproteobacteria bacterium
CTATGTGGAAAAGATGTTTGGGAAATCAAAATACAAGCAAAGGTTTAAACCAAGGTTTATTGGCTGATGCTAATTTAGAAGCAGGTATACCTGCATATACTCCTGACATAGCCGGAAATAAATAATGTGATTGTTATTTAGAGAAAATTCCATTGCACACCGAGCACTAAGCTCTGTTGATGTAATTCAAACTCTGCAGGATCAACCACAACAGTACCGCCGAAATTATTTTCTGATTTGAATTGAGAAGAAGTCTCAACTGTGCCTAAGTCAGTATATAAATAGGTGAGCGTTAAATCCAATTCAGGAATCAGCGCATAACCAATGCCTGCGCCACCTTGCCAAGCAAATGTAGTATTTTGCTGTGATTCTAGTGCAAGATTTCCTTGAGTAACACCCGGTTTTGGTGTGTCGTAATAACCTACATCAGTCCAGGCAATCCCTAAACCACCTTGTAGAAATACAGTAAAGCGCTGATATTCAAGCAATCCTAAAGTGACATTACCCATAAGATTTGTATTTTCAAAGCTGGCTCTATAATCATATAAATCAAATGCAGGATCGCTGTAAATCCAAACATCACCCGTCACATTAGTTTTAGGTTGATAAGATCCATCTAAACTTATTATTATTCCAGGAAAAAATTGCCAGTCATCACAATCTTCACATTCAAATGGTATCACATAACCTAGGCCAACTGTCGCAATCACATTGCTACCTGCATCGCCTTCCGTTAAGGTATCATTGGTTTCATGCGCCGTTACACCTAATGTGGTTTCATCAGTAAATAAAAGGCCAACACCTGCGCCTGCTCTGATTTGCCAATAGTTATCAGCAAATACTGGTAATGTGTATAGCGCAAGCAACAACGCAGAAAAAATTATTTTTGTTATATTTTTCATAATTAAAATAAGGTTACACCCATCGGATAATCAATTTGATCGGCGCCTGAATCTTCACAATTCAACACACCTTTATCGCCAATCGTACATTGGAAAACACTTTCACCTGCGGGGAAATAAACATAAGGAATACCATCAATGGTATTGGTCATCATAGTACCGACTAAAGAGTAGCCATCGAATTGTTGATTACTACAAGAACCCACTATGTCGCCATTATCATCTACTTCGCAAATAGCAATTTCACCGCCAGACATCAGATAAAAATATTGCGAATCATCTAAACTCGCATAAGTAATACCGCTCATTCGGCCAAAGCCAGTCCAGGTCACACAATCAGAACTGATATCACCCGATACATCGACAGGACAACGCATAAATGTACCTTTACCGGCATAAGCGTTATCACCATGCGCGATAAATGCATAACGAGTATTATTAAATGTTTGGAATAACACATCAGCGACAGTATTAGTAAAAATATGTCCGGTCCCTGCATCCTGACAAGATTCTAAATCACCGTTATCAGGATTGATATCACATTTAAATATTTGATCCATTGCACCGTAATAAGCGTACCAGTTGTCACTATGATTAATAGTCATACTGAAATACGATGATAATTCTGTCAGAGCGCAATTAATCAATTGATTATTCACAACCGTACATTGGGTCACTTCAGTGTCTAAATTCACGATATAGGCGTATGTCACATCGTTAATGGTGACAAAAGCAATATCTGAAGGCAGATCAAAAACCGTGGCTTTCTGCTGGGTTTGCACGACTGCATTTTGACAATCGCTTAACTGCCCTAGCTCATCAGTATTTTTCAAAATCTTACAAGCAAAAACAGTATTCCAACGGTTATCGGTTACATAAACCATAGCAGGTGGAGTCACTTCAAATGTCATATCAGAAGTGAGTGGCCCTAAGCGGCTATCATAGCTAATGGAGAGTATTTGTTCAGAAGTACCGGTCTGCGTATCCTCGCTAGGTGAAATATCAAATATCAAAGTACAAGACTTTTTCGCGGCTAAAGAGCTGGTACATGTGCCCCCCGCATTACGGGTAATATAACCTTGGTTTGGTATAATGCTCACAGTGAGCGGTAATGAACCGGTACTTAGTTCGTTTTTAATCTCATAGCTTGCTGTAAATGTATCATTTTGATGAATCTCATCAGGCATAACAGCTTCTTGAATAAAAACTAAAGGATCGCTGGCATAGGCCATTCCCATCCCTAAAAGTAGGAAAAAAGTGAGTTTACTGATATTTTTTATTGAGGATTTCAACATAGTAAGCCGACATTACCATTTTTTTTGACTCAAAGTCAATGATAACTCTCATCCGGAATATCTGCATTGGTATACACATTCTGCACATCGTCTAGATCTTCAAGTTTATCAATTAATCCCAAAATGGTTTTACCGGTTTCAATGTCTACACTGGCGTGCAGGCTTGGTAAATAGGTGATTTCAGCGACTTCTGGTTTTAAATGTTTGCTTTCCATAAATGATTTTATTTGCGAAAAATCTTCTGGCGCAGTTTTGACTTCATAAGTACCATCATCCATGGTTTGTACATCTTGTGCACCAGATTCTAGCGCAGCTTCAACGATATCATCTTCTTTGTAAGTATTGGCGAAAATTAATTGACCCGTTTTTTGGAACAAATAAGCAACTGAGCCATCAGTACCTAAATTACCGCCAGATTTAGTTAAAGCGTGACGCACTTCACCGACTGTACGATTACGATTATCAGTTAAACATTCAATATAAACCGCAACACCACCAGGACCGTAACCTTCATAAGTAATTTCTTCCATATGCGCATCATCTTCGCCGCCGGCGCCGCGTTTAATTGCACGCATGATAATGTCTTTGGACATATTAGCGGTAAACGCTTTATCCATAGCTAAACGTAAACGCGGATTGCTGTTTTCATCACCGCCACCCATGCGCGCAGCGGTAGTGATTTCACGAATTAATTTAGTAAATAATTTTCCGCGTTTTGCATCTTGTGCATTTTTTCTATGCTGAATATTCGCCCATTTACTATGTCCGGCCATCTTTTTTAATCCTTACTTGAATTCCTAGTTCACGTAATTGTGCATCAGGTGCGTCCGCTGGTGCGTTGGTAAGCGGACAATGTCCACTTTGAGTTTTTGGAAATGCAATGACATCACGAATTGAGCTTGCACCTGTCATTATCATGATAAGTCTATCTATTCCAAATGCAAGTCCGCCATGGGGCGGACAGCCAAATTGTAATGCATTTAATAAATGTCCAAAAGTATCCCATGCTTGCGTATCTGAAAAACGTAAAATTTCCAAAATCGCTAATTGCATATTCAAATCATGAATACGAATTGAGCCACCGCCAATTTCAGAACCATTTAACACCATATCGTAAGCGCGGGAAATACTGCTGCCCGGTGAATGTTGTAATGCTTTGGGATCAGCATCTCGCGGCGCGGTAAAAGGATGATGCATAGGATCCCAAGTATCATTGGCAGGATCATAAGAAAACATGGGGAAATCAACCACCCATAATGGTTTCCACGCACTTTCATCAATTAAGCCACGATCTTTACCTAATTGTAAACGTAGCGCGCCTAATGCATCGCTAACAATATTACCTTTATCTGCACCGAAAAATAAGACATCACCATTTTGCGCTTGGGTGCGCGCTAAAATACCATCGATTGCTACTTGGTCTAAGAATTTTAATATTGGTGATTGTAAGCCTTCATTGCCTTGCGCTAAATCATTGACTTTAATATATGCTAAACCTTTCGCACCAAATTGACTGACGAATTTTGTATAGTCATCAATTTCTTTGCGACTTAAATCTACACCATTGGGTAAGCGTAATACCGCAACACGGCCATGTTTATCATGTGCAGGTTCGGAAAATACTTTAAAGTCTACATGTTTGACGATATCGGCAACATCAATTAATTCTAATGGAATACGTAAATCGGGTTTATCACTACCAAACCTGCGCATCGCTTCTGCATAAGTCATACGTGGAAACGGATTCGGGAGTGCGACATTTAAAATCGATTTAAATAATTCGCGTATCATTTCTTCCATTAAATTCATAATATCGTTTTCTTCGATAAACGACATCTCGATATCTAATTGGGTAAATTCAGGTTGTCTGTCGGCGCGTAAATCTTCATCGCGAAAACATCTGACGATTTGATAATATCTATCTACGCCGCCTGCCATTAATAACTGCTTAAATATTTGCGGTGATTGTGGCAGCGCATAAAACATACCTGGAAAATGACGACTCGGTACTAAATAATCGCGCGCCCCTTCCGGTGTGGTTTTAGTTAAACAAGGGGTTTCTACTTCTAAAAATTCTCGGCTCTCTAGGAATGTGCGAATGGCGCTTAATACTTTTGCGCGCAGTTGTAATTGGTTTAGCATTGCTGGTCTGCGAATATCGATGTAACGATAACGCAACCTTACTTCTTCACTAATATTTTGTTGCATATCTGGGGTAAACGGTGGTGTTTTTGCACTGTTTAACACAATTAAATTTTTGGCAATCACTTCAATTTGACCTGTGGCGCGATCATTATTTTCTGTGCCTTCGGGACGTTTATGCACAGTGCCGACGACTTGAATCACCCACTCATCACGCAAAGTTTCAGCGAGCGCAAATAATTCTTTTTCTTCTGGGCGAACCACAATTTGTACTAAACCTTTTTTATCACGTAAATCAATAAAAATGACGCCACCATGATCGCGTCTTGCGTGTACCCAACCACAAAGCGTCACATCTTTATCTAATTGTGCTAATCCTACTTCTCCGCAAAACTGACTTCGCAGAGCCATACTCATATTTACTCCTTATCCTTGGTCTTAGGCTTATCTTTAAAATCGGTGACATACCATCCCTCACCTTTAAGCTGAAAACCCGAATGCGAAATGATTTTCTGCAAATCAGGTTTGCCACACTCTGGACAAGTTTTTAGGGGTTGATC
>JBEKTV010000101.1:0-4897 GCA_049515675.1 Gammaproteobacteria bacterium
ATTTACTTTCAAAATATATGTTTAAAATCAGCATCTTATCACACTTGATTGTCAGATAAATATATGCTATTATCTGACAATAAGAGGAAGATTTTATGTCATCTATAACCGATCAAATTACAAATAGAATTAAGCGCAAAAAACCAGGCTGGGTTTTTGCGCCTAAGGATTTTTTGGATATCGGTACGCGTGCAGCCGTGGATCAAGTACTCTCTAGGCTGGTTAAACAAAACATGATCCGCCGTCTGGATCGTGGGATTTATGATTATCCAAAACAAAGTAAATTACTGGGAACGCTCTCCCCTACGCCTGATAATATTGCACGTGCAATGGCATCTGATGATCTGGTTTTTCCTTCTGGCGCAATGGCAACAAATCTATTGGGTTTATCCACTCAGGTTCCCGCTAAAGCATCATATTTGACCAATACAACTGCTCGCTTACGGCGCGTAGCTGGGCGGACTATTCAGTTAAAACGCGCGCGCGTAGCATTATTTAATAATGTACCTTATCATATTAATCTCATTTTGCAGGCGCTTTCTTATCTTGGAAGAAATAATATTGATGACAAAATTATCAATCGCTGTGCGCTTATACTAACGGATAAAGATTTATCTGCTTTACATCGTACAATGGGACATCTCCCTGGCTGGATGGCGGATACGATTCATAAAATTCAGGATATAAAAAATGGATAAATTTATTGCGTTGTCCCAAGAAGAAAGAAAAGCAGCATTTCAAGAAGCGTCGGATAGGCGAGATATTTCTCCAATTATCATTGAGAAAGATTTTTGGGTTTGCTGGGTACTAAAACATATTTTTGAACATAAAAAACTCGCAGAGCATATTACTTTTAAAGGCGGCACATCACTCTCGAAAGCCTATCAATTAATTGATCGTTTTTCTGAGGACATTGATCTGACTATTAGCCGTGATGCTCCATATATAGTTGAAAGTGCCGACCCAATGGAAATCGGCATTTCCCGTAAAGAACGTGAACGAAGAATTGATACTTTGAAAAAAAATGCGCAGCTCTGCGTAAATGAATTCTTTTTGATGACACTCCATAAAATCTTTACCGAAAAACTTCCGGATAACTGGAAACTAGATCTTGATCCGGAAGATCCCGATCAACAAACCATACTTTTTTATTACCCAAAAGTATTCACACTTCACCAAGAATATATCAGACCACATGTAAAATTAGAATTTGGTGCCCGTGGCGAGATCGAACCGAGAGAAAATAAGCGAATCATCCCCTATGTTGCCGAAACATTTCAGCAACTATTTAATGATCCATACAGCAATGTATATGTACTAGCAGCAGAACGGACATTCTGGGAAAAAGCTACCATTCTCCATGCCCTGCATCACAACTTCAAAGATCGTGATCGCATGTCTCGCCACTATTATGATACTTTTATAATGGAACAGAAAGGGATTGCTGACGCGGCGCTCCAAAATCCGATGTTACTAGAAAAGGTAGTTAAAAATAAAAGCATTATGTTTTCAGACAATAAGGCATCTTACGATACAGCAAAGATCGGAAGCTTATGCCTGATACCGAGTACTGAAATAATGACAAAGTTAAAGCAAGACTATGCTGATATGCAAGAGATGTTCTTTGCTGAAGCACCAGAGTTTGAAAAGATGATGGATGTGTTAGGGCAACTAGAAATACGAATAAATACACAGCATATGTAGTAGTGTTGTAAATCTTCGGTTTTTAACCAAAGCTTTAAATAGGATAATTTTTTATACCAACACAAAAGCAAGCTGATTTTTTTAAATATGAGGAATTAGTTTTATGATAGATATTATTACAACAACGCTTATTGGGTTAAATAATGCTATTGATATTACAAAATCTATAAGCAGCGCCAATGTTTCAATTTCTGAAGCTCAATTTAAAATGGATATTGCAACTCTAATGGTATCATTAGCAACTAGCAAATCCCAAATCGCTGAAATTAAATATTTAATGTTAGATAAAGAAAGCCAGATAGAACGACTGCAAAGTGAAATCACTTATCTTATTTCGCAGGACAAACCAGAATATTCGCATGGGATTTACAAGTTTAAAGATGATGAAGGGTTTTATTGCACAAGATGCTGGGATGATGAACGTCGGAAGTTTCGAGTCACTCGTTTAATGACTCATGGGCTCGGGCACCAAGTTCAGTGTGTTCAATGTAAAACTATCGTTTCTAACATGTAAGTAAAATTTAAAACCTTCTAAACTTCTTAAATTGCATTAACTAGAGTAATCATGAGGAAGATAGATAGAGTAATGAAAGCACAGCTCTAGGCTATGTTAAGGAAAGAATGAAATTTAAAGGTAATGCCGTGGATAACATAATTGAAAGCACTCAAGCAGAAATAGTAATGCCTTTTACAAAACTAATTTCAGAAATTATTGACCGCCCGTTCATTAGTGATAAATGCTGCTTCGGTTATTGTCAAAATAAGCCTATAATTTCACATACAATCCCCGAAAACTTTCTTTACAAAATATGCAACGACTTGAACAAGGTTTTGATGTTTCGACCAAGTATTGATCTTATTATGAAACAGCCAACTCAAAGCATGAGCAGGGTTGATAAAAGCAAATTTTCAACATTCAAAGGTTTCTGCTCAACTCACGATCATGATCTATTTAAACTAATAGATACATTCAATGGGGAGATGGATCAAGAAAAAGCTGCGCTTATCCATTATAAAAACATATGCTATGGAATTAATCACATAAAAACGCAACAGTTAATTCTAGAACACGTTTCAAAGCAAAATTATAGAACAAACCTTGAAGTTGGCCAGAATACAATAACCCCTGGAGACAATGTATTTGAGGGGATAAAGGATGGCACCTGGGCCAATCGATTAGAATACTGCTTGAAGGAACATGAGCTAAGAAAAAAAATACTTGAAGAAATGATAGGTACTGGAGATTTTTCAACGGTCATATTTTATGAATTCATCAATGGGGGGATAGACAATCCTATTTTTTGTGGAAGATCCTCTTTTTTAATGCATCAAGACTCCAAATTCTTTGAAAAACCAGGATATGCCTATATGCCTTGGATTACTTATATGTCTTTGCGGTCAACAGATAAAAATAATCTGGTATTCTGCTTTTTAAAAAATGATGAGAGGCACGCAAACTATTTTCATAAATTAATAAATCAAAATACTTTTCTCAAGGAGACGCTTCTAAGTTTAATATACGCTTACAGCGATTCATTAGCAATCAAAGAAAGCCAGTACAAAGATTATTCAGCAGAAATCGATTCAATCATCAGAGAACAAAGAATATACTGATTCATCAGATTTTTCTATTATATCAAATACAATGAATGATAGGCTGATAGTATTTCCCTCGCCATATTACATCACTAAAAAGTTGTAAAAACCACCTGAAAACAAACTGATGGATTAACATTTTTACCGTAACCCTACTGTATTTGTTACAGCGTATCTTATTGTTTTCGTTGAAATTGGTACAAATCTGGTGCAGTGCGGTCAGAAATTAGAGTTTTTACTGATTTTGGTTTTTTAACTGGAACTTAGTAATACAATGTTTTTATTTCGGAGAGACAGGGATTCGAACCCTGGGAAGTAGAGTATACTTCAACGGTTTTCAAGACCGCCGCATTCAACCGCTCTGCCATCTCTCCGTGGACCACTATACTAAAAATAGGCGGGGATGACAAATTTTTTGTTATTATGTTACCACTGCTAAATTTATGTTAAAATACTGAGTATTCAACACTTTTTAAAAGGGATTCAATTTTATGTCAAATCAAACTTATACACTGGCCCAATCTTCTGATGCGCTAGCTGTTAACCGGGTATTGCGTAACACTTATATGTTACTTTCTGCAACTTTATTGTTCAGTGCTTTGGTAGCCGGATTTGCCATGGCAACGAATGCGCCTTATCCTGGCATTATTCTGACTTTAGTCGGCGTTTATGGCTTGATGTTTTTAACTTATCGCCTACGTAATAGCGCTTGGGGCTTAGTCAGTACTTTTGCCTTTACTGGATTTTTGGGATACACCTTAGGCCCTATTTTGAATATGGTGACCTCAAGTTATGCTAACGGTAGCCAAATTATTATGATGGCTTTAGGTGGTACTGGGCTAATCTTTTTAGGTTTATCTGCCTATGTATTAACAACCCGTAAAGACTTTAGCTTTATGACCGGATTTATGGTGGTCGGTACTCTAGTTGCTTTAGTGTTAATGGTTTTAGGGTTCTTTTTCCACGCACCTGGCTTTCAATTAGCGATTTCTGGTGTGTTTATGCTATTGTCTTCAGGCTGGATTTTGTGGCAAACCAGCGCTATTATCCATGGCGGTGAACGGAATTATATCCTAGCGACTATAGGGCTTTATGTTCAAATCTATAACTTGTTTATAAGCCTTATCCAAATATTGTCTGCATTTAATGGTAGAGAGTAGGTCATAAATCTGACAAATTCCAGATTAGGTTATATACTTTAAACGTTGGATTGAATAGGCTAGATAGCAATCTATCTAGCCTTAATTTTATGGGCTATATTAATAAGATTTTTATGAGGTTCTTCAATACTATGCAAGCTTTATTCAAATGGTTATGGTTATCTATATTTACAATCGCAGCACCTAGTGCTTTAGCGCTCACCTTCCCTATCGATAAAAACTCCGAAGTGGTGGGTGAAGTTATTACCTTTAAAGCCAAATATGAAGATACTTTTCCAGAATATGGCCGCAAATATGATATGGGCGCTTATGCTTTACAACGCGCAAATCCTGGTGTTGATGAATGGATACCCGGCGAAGGCACAAAAATCACTATTCCTTCTGCCTTCGTATTACCCCCTGAAACCCGTACCGGTATTGTGATTAATTTACCCGAA
>JBEKTV010000102.1:0-4795 GCA_049515675.1 Gammaproteobacteria bacterium
TTGCTGAATTCTCAATCCAGTTTGATTAAAATCAACAGAACCTCCACTTAAATCTACATTAGTTTTATAGGTCAGTTGTCCGCTTTCATCGACAGTAAATATGGTAATTGAATTAGGAAGGGCGTTACTATTGGCATTAGCAACATAAGCTACAGTGCCTGTATCATTTAATATGACATCGGCAATCGAGCCCGTGTTACCGGGGAAAATAAAGCCACAATTTGTTAAACTACCTGCTGTATTGTCAACATCGCATACTGTTAATATTCCAGAAGGTGGATCAAGATTATAATTAGGAGTAGCAATATAAGCTTTGATTACAGGCGGACTATTATCAATTTCTGTAACAATAGGTGATGTTGCGGGATCGATGGTCATATCACCAGGAGTGACGACTAAACTCGTATTAATAGAAATCGGGAAATCGCCTGTACATGTTCCTGGGTCTATAGCCACAGTAATATCACAACTGCCATTTTGTGGAATCACATCACAACTACCTTCTGCAATGCTCACATAATCAGTAAAATCTGTAATTGAATTTGTAATATCTACTACATCCGTTACATTATGACTCGTTACTGTATATTTATAATAATGTGTACTTGTATTACATACGATGTTCGAGTCAATAGGGGGAACTGGTCCCGTTAGGTCAATATAAGGAGTAGCTGGCTTAATGATAGTGGGATCAATCACATCAGAAGTAATCGGTGTAATACTAGGCTCTGTTGGCGTAACGATTAAATAACGCTCAAGTTGTACACCATCGGAAGGCACAGCTCCACAAGCTGCTGGAGTGACATCAACAATTATAGAGCATGTACCTATTTCAGCTGGTGGCACACCTTCAGTAAGACAAGTACTAGCAGGATCAATCACTACCATAGTGCTTGTAAGGTCATTGTTTTGTATTGTCGTAGATGTCAATGGTACATTCTCTTCCGTAAAACTTGCTGCTAGAGAATAATTAAATGATTGCATAGCACTACCGCATTCCAGAACGTCATATGCAGGCTCATCAGTAAATTCTATCGTAGGACCCGCAACTACCAATAACTCAATATAAGCAACAATAGGATTAGCTTGGGTGGTTGCAGGGAACACTTCTAAAATGCGATCAATTTGTTGTGGAAAGGCATTTATCGCAGAACCCATAGGACAAGGGGCTGCAGTAATGGTTAATTCTAAACTACAAGTACCAAAAGCAGGCAAGCCCGCTTCACATGTACCACCTGTAACCGCTATAGTAGAAAGCGGTGAGGTATCATCTGACAATGTTTCAATAATTTCAGTTAAGGGTGTATCAACAGGAATATTACTTTTAATTATGTATACATTGCTTTCATCAGTACCGCATTGCACAGGACCCCAAGCGCCTTCATCCATAAATTCAATATCACAAGCCATATTATTTGTACACGCTGCATTTGCTTGTACAGTTCCTAAAACAAACAAACCAATTAAGGTCAGAATTTTTTTAATCATGATTGATGTTCCTTATGTTATAACGCGAAGCGTACGCCTAATAATAATGATTGGGCGTTAATGTCTAAATCAGTACCTTCAATTTCATAACCAGCATTTTCGCCATTACCGAGTTCGACATCATCAAATCCGGTGTATAGATATTGAAGTGATATCGCAACATCTTCAAAGCCACCATAGGTAATCCCGCCGCCAAATTCATAAGCAAAACCTGCGCTATTATGAGAGGCCAGTTCTAGATGAGAAATCGGACAATCTACGCCTGGTTTTTCAGTCGCGCTATAAGCAATTTCATTCCAGGCAACACCGGCACCACCAATCGCATAAATTGAAAAGTCTGCAAATGAGGCAAGGGTTATGCCCAGATCAAACATAAGTCTAGTGCTGTCATAATCCATGCCATAATCCATATGATTAAAATCAGGATCTTCAAAACGCAAAACATCGCCTTCAAGACCTGAGCCATCTAAATAATAAATATTGATTTGTGGGTTAATCACAGGAAACCATTGCACTTCACCTGTTTCTAAATCATCGATAAATGGATAAACATAACTTAAGCCTAATTGTAATGTCCATGATTTAAAATCACCCTCAGTGGTTGGGACTTGTGTATCATATTCAATGGGGGATACTTGTAAGGTAGTTTCTTCAAGATCAATGGTCGCAATACCGGCCATTGCTAACAATTCAAAAAAAGGATCAATTTCTTCAGCAAAGGCAATGTTAGAGCTAGTTAACAAAATTGCACCCGCTGTGAGTGCTTGGTGATATCGGTTCATGGTTTTATCCTTCCTTGGCTTAAAACATATATATAGCTGAATTAATTATATTCGCAAATTATACCAACCTATAATTACATCCCTTACTTGTTCGGGCGTGATTTCATTAATACAATGACAAGCGGTTAATCGTCTACAGTCTTCACATTTTTTATCAATGGTAATACTGGTGGCATGTTTGCCAACAGGCCCCCACCGTCCGGCATGAAATGGGCGTATGGGTGCATAAAGGCCTAAGGTATTAATGGCAAATGCTGCCGCAACATGTACAGGTCCGGTTGAAGCGCAGACTAAACCATCTATATTTTGTATCAATTTCATTAATTCGCTTAAAGTGATTTTGCCGCATAAATCGACTACATGAGGAAATGGTGTCAACATAATATCGCGGACTTTATCGCCTTCTGCTTGTGACCCCGTCACAAAAATTTTAAATTTATCTTCAGGCAATAAGCGAATTAATTCGGCAAAATGCGCAGGACTCCATTCAATATGCTCGCCACGGGTTTTAGGATGTAAAATTAAATTAAAACGTTGTGGGTCAAGTAATGCTTGAATTTCGGTACTTTTAGGTAATGGCTTAAAATGACGTAAGGCGATAATTTCATCTAAACTGTAAAACGTTTTTCCGCCTAATGCTTGCATAAACATCATGTCATACTGGGTTTCGTGTAATTCACATTTTTTGCGACTGATACTGATTAAACGATTACAGGTAAACCAACAATAAAAACGACTCCTGCTACCAATGCGCAATTGGATTTTTGCTTTTTTGGCAACCCGACAAATGGTTTTTTTCGGACGAACATGAATAATAATATCGGCGTTTAAAGCTTGTAAATGCTTGACGGCAGCTGCTTCATCATTATCGCGATAAATTTCATTCCAATCTACAAACTCATCTACATCTTGATAATGTTCAATTAATTCGCGCGTGTAATGCGTACCTAAAAAAATCACCGTCGCTGTGGGCTCTAGTTGCTTAATGGCCGATGCTAGTGGCAGTGCAAAAATCACATCGCCGATTTGATTGGTTTTACTGATAATAATGCGTTTATTTTTTAAGTCCATGGTATTTACTTTAAAATCAAATAGACCATATTAAACAAAACATATTAGCTTAACAAGTCTTGTGGGGTTATAAATATAAAGTTGATAGGCATTGTTGACTAACTAAATTTATAACTCGAGCTTGGCACCTCGCCTACTTTAGCTTCGCCAGGATTTAGGAATGATTCAATCTTGTCTATGAATGCGTCTAAAGATTTAAAGCCGGGCATTTTGACTGTTGCAAAATAATCTTCAAAATCGCTTAGTATTTTAGGTGTGGCGTTAGTGAAAAGTTCAGTTCTAAAAAGTGTAAGTGCTGCTTTGATATGACCTAGTGTGATCGGGGTTTGCGGTTTATCAATCAGTTCTAGCATTATCATGAGGTGAAGAAATCTGGCTTGAACTGGATGCTCATTAAATTGTGTATCAATCTCATTTTTGCAGGTTTGATAAAATATTTTGAGATCTCTAGCCTGTCCCATTTGTGCACATTGTTCATGATAAAATTCTGCTGCTAGCATAGTATTTAAATGTTTAATTTGAATATTATCTGGCATGTTAGGATAATTTTTAAGAATTTCTTCATAAATATGTTGGCATAGATCAGCGATTGGGTTTAGTTCAGAGCCTGTTTGCTCGCAAAGCGCCTTAATAGTTTGAGATGAATCTGTTATGACCGCATCCAGCGTGTCAATTTTGTGCATTAGTTCTTTGAGATCTAGCATTCCATGGCCTTACAATTTTAAAAGTTTTGATTATAGCGCAAATATTAATTTTAATGAACTTACTTGAACAATGCCTTGGGCGCTTGCCGAGCCCTTGAGGTTGTAGTGGTAGTATTGGTGGTGGTTGTCGTTGTGGTTGTATTAGAAAAACTAGGCGGATTGAATGACCAATGATTGAATAAATGACTGCCACTCTCATTAGCATTAAATGGTTGTGTAGGTACTCGTAAAAAAGTAGGCGTAGTGAATTGCCCAAATTGACGTTGATCAACTGTTTCTTTATTCTGCTGTGAAGATTGATTATTGTTATTGTTATTGCTATTGCTATTGCTATTGCTATTGCTATTGCTATTGTTGTTATTGTTATTGTTATTGTTATTGTTATTGTTATTGTTATTGTTATTGTTGTTATTGTTATTGTTGTTATTTCGTTCAGGACTAAGATTAATGCTTTTTAATTCAGCTTCTGATCTTCGCTTTGTATTTTCAAGATCTTCTATTTCTCGATTAACTATAGGTAAAGCAGCTGCGGAAATTTTAAATGCTGTCATTTCGTTTCTATTTTTTTCACCCATAACTTGTAAACACTTTTTATATAAGTTTTGTGATAAAGAAATTTCATCTGGCATTGTTGTTACACTTGCAATAATATCTTGAATGCATTGTTCTATTTCAGGATCCCTGATCTCAGGCACTGTAAATACAGACAAGGTAAGTCTAAGCTCATTAATGAAATTAGCTTTTTTGAGT
>JBEKTV010000103.1:0-5760 GCA_049515675.1 Gammaproteobacteria bacterium
TGACTTTAATATTGTCATCAGAAAATATTTTTTGTGTCTCCCAAACCATTTTCATTTCTTCTTTGGTATAGCCATTGTCTTGAAAATCGTCAATATGCGGAATTAAGTTAAAAGCAATTTGTTTGGCATAAACATTGGTTTTTGCAGGACGTCCGTTGAGTAATTCAGCGGTTTGGTCGATTAATTCGCTAATCGCTTCACTACCGCTACCAGAAACCGATTGATAAGTCGCCACATTAATTCTAGTAATACCGACTTTGTCATGAATAGGTTTTAAGGCCACAACCATTTGCGCGGTTGAGCAATTTGGATTAGCAATGATCATTTTGTTTTTATAATCTTTAATGGCATCTTTATTCACTTCTGGCACAACCAGAGGAATATCATCGTCATAACGAAAGGCACTGGTGTTATCTATCATCACACATCCGGCTTTACGTACTTTTTCAGCATAATGCTGTGAAACTGATGCGCCCGCTGAAAAAAACGCGATATCCGCTTTGCTAAAATCAAATTCTTCAGCATTGCCGACTAATACAGGTCTATTGTGAAATAAAACAGTTTCACCTGCTGAACGCTCGCTGCCTAATGGATAGATATTTTTAACGGGAAATTTGCGACTTTCTAACAGTTCAATAAATATAGTGCCTACAGCACCTGTTGCACCTACGATTGCGACATTATATTGCTTCATGATATTGATATCCTTATGACTTGAGCTGCGATTATACAATAAATGTAGTCTAAGGTCACATATTAAGATACTTAACTGTTTTAGGCCTCATATTGCCATCTTTAACTTTGTTTACATTCTAACATATAAATGTAGCGGTGCTTTAAGGGCAGTAAACAAGCTCAAACAAAAACGCCAGATATAAAATCTGGCGTTTTACTTAGCGCTTACAAAAGTTAGAATTCATACACTAGGTTAGCACCAATGGCATACATGCTAATATCATTTTCAGCTTGTACTGTATTGGCTTCAACGCGAATACCGATGGGCTCAAAATCATATTGAGCACCAATACCCACTGCAACACCAAATCCGCTTTCATTATATTCAGTAGTAAATGGAACAGGTTCATCAACCGGTTTATTTGTACTGTCATCTATTGCTTGCGTAGTACCTGTCATTTTACGATCTGTGATTGCATAAGCAATACCGACCCGTAAAAATCCCCAAAAGTCTTCATCCAAATCAAAACGACCTACACCACTGAGATCAAAAAATGACATTGCGCTAGTAGTGAGATCGGCATCTATTGCATATGATTCCGAAGGACCGCCTGAAAATTCATGATATTCAACATATGATTTACTGTCTTCAATATTGGCCACACCAAAATAGTTAAATTCCAAGGCTAACATTTCTGTCAATCGTGTACCAATACCTGCACGCCAACCAACATTACCGCCAGAATCAAGACCAAATTCATTGCCAAATGGCTCAGTAGCATAATCATCGGAACCTGCACCTAAATGTGACTCATCGATACGGTTGTAAGTGGCACCAGCGAGTATGTATACATTTTCGAATGCTTCTACTTCATCTTCTTCCTCATGCTCATGTGCATGAGCAAAGGAAACAGATAATGGCAATAAAATAGATGCCGCAGTAACGAACTTAATTAATTGACTTATAATTTGCATGATATAACTCCTTTTAAATTCATAAAAGTATATATATATAGTATAGTTTTCGAACTCATGCTAGTAATATCAAAGTCTGCTCCTCGCCAATCTAAGATACCCACAAAATCCGTGAATGATTGTGTGGATAAGTTTATACTAACCCGTTTATAAGCCATTTTTTCCTTTAAAAAACAATGCGGTAAACTATCTGTTTAATTTTTGAGCAATCGTTTTATATAAATTGTTTTATTTATATTATGCACCAGTCCATATGCTAGAGTTATCACATGAAACTTTCACGCACAGTCTGGGCGCTTGGCTTTGTCAGCCTATTTATGGATATTTCTTCGGAAATGATTCATAGTCTTTTGCCTATTTTTTTAGTCACACAACTTGGCGTAAGCGCTTTAGTGCTGGGGACAATTGAAGGTGTTGCTGAATCCATTGCTTTATTTATGAAAGCATTTTCAGGCGCGATGAGTGATTGGATGCGTAAACGCAAACTCCTAATTGTTATAGGGTATTTGCTAGCTGCACTCACAAAACCTTTTTTTGCATTTAGCCATCAGTTAAGTTGGATTATGGTGGCAAGATTTACTGACCGAATGGGTAAAGGTATTCGTGGCGCACCACGCGATGCATTAATTGCAGATGTTACTGAAGCCTCGCAACGAGGAGCCGCCTTTGGCTTGCGACAAAGTTTAGATACTTGGGGCGCAGTGATTGGTCCTTTGATTGCAATGATAGGCATGTTTATTTTTGCGGATAATTTTCAAGCTGTATTTATGGTGGCTATCGTGCCGGCATTTATCAGTGTTTTCATTTTAATGGTTTTTGTTAAAGAACCTAAAGTTGTGCATGAAAATACAACAGTTGTTTGGCCGCTCAAATTAAGTATATTAAAAGATTTACCAAAAGCTTTTTGGTGGGTTTTTATCCTGGCGTTTGTATTTACGCTTGCACGTTTTAGTGAAGCATTTTTAATTTTACGTGCGCAAACACTGGGATTAGAACTCGCATTAACCCCACTTGTATTAATACTTTTAAGTGTAGTTTTTGCCCTATCTGCTTATCCTTTTGGCAAACTATCAGATACTTTTGGTCGATTTGGATTATTGGCATTAAGTTTAATTTTGTTAATTATTGCAAATGCCATATTAGCCACAGCTACACATTATATGGCCGTATTAATAGGTGTGCTTTTTTGGGGATTACATTTAGGTGCAAGTCAAGGTATTTTAAGTGCGTTAATTGCAGATACAGCACCTTTGCAGTTGCGCGCAACAGCATTTGGATTATTTAGTTTAAGCGGTGGTTTTGCTACGTTAATGGCGAGTATTTTAGCGGGACTATTATGGACATTTATAGGTGCAAATGTCACCTTTATTGTTGGTGGTTTATTAGCGCTTTTAACTTTAATTATAATGTTTTTTTACAAGCGCAGCTCATCCTTTTAAACGTTTACACAATGATCGTAAATCATTTTCTATGGTTTGTCTCTCGCTTGCAAGTTGAGTTAAAAAACTTTTATATTCGCTGCAAGACGGTAATAAATTACTTGCATGCCATGATACTAAAGCCCTATTTAAATCCTCTGCTATTTGCACACGTACGCCTTGTGATTGCATGTAACTGCGAATATGGCCAGATAATATAGATTCAATTGCATGCGGTGTTTGCGCCTCTTTAATTGCATTAATCAAGGTGTTCATTTCTCTGATTAATTCAATATCAATAATACTTTGCGTATTTAATATATCTGAAATTTTTTGGATGATGGGTTTTTTGACATCTTGCTCTAATTCTAATGCTGAGAGCGCGTTGCTTGCGATTAAATGTGATTTCATCACCTCCAAACCACATGCAAGTCGGCTGCGTTTTTTTCTATATTTTGAGAAAAAAAAAGTATTATTAAAATCAGCGTCTATTTGGCTAATATACGCATCTAAGGTTGTGCGCAGTTTATATTTTTGTTGTAAATTTTGATCGGGTGTGTGTGCTGATATATCAGCGCGCAATTGCATTAGTAATTGTTTAGCTTTTACTAGACGTTTACGATTATGGTAAAAGATATCATCTTGCAAATATTGAGTAATTGCATGCTCAATGCACGCTTCTACGTAAGAAGTTTGATGCTTGCGGTTCCTGCAAATAATATCTGCAGCTTGATTTAAATGGCTCGCCAATCGGCTTTTGGTTTGATAATAAGGACAACATGGACCAAAACTCTTAGCAATGTGATGCTGCTCAATTTGCAATGTATGTTGATATAAAATATCAATTGCAGCCTTTGGAGTTTGAGCGGTTTGCAACTGTTCTAGTAGAGTTTTTTGCTGTTCAATGCGTATTCCGCCAATAGGTCTTATTGCCGTGCTTTTATATAATTTCATGGCTTGCATGACAAGCTTGGCAATTGATTCTATTTCTAATTGGTTTTTCAAGCTTAAATATAAATCCTCTATCCATTGTTTAAATTGTTGATTAAAATGTTCAGTTGCAATGCGGGTTTGCAACTGAAATAAAATTTTGGACAATTTGTTTAAGCCCATATTTTTAAACCATCGTGCGTGTAAAGCTTCTCTTGCCTGGATGCGCGTAATAATATGACTATACCAAGTCATGATTTCTTGTTCTGTTTTATCTGAATGATCGGTATTTTTTATTTCAGCTTCTAGGGTTAGCAAAAAACCAATGTGATCATTGGGTAGGCCTTCGGCAATTCTTGCTGCTTCTACGGCATCTAATATGAGTGATTTAATCATCTGAAATTTAACTGATATAAACAAACGCTCATACTTTAGCTCGTCAATAGTTGCAAACTCAATCATATAATTAAATATTTTAATTTTAGCCATTAATTTAACCCCGCATATTGTTTAGGAAAAATTGAAATATCATTCGCCGCATCATCCCATAACTGGGTTAGCAAATGATCTTTAAGTTCACGAACTAGAGTTTCAACTTCACTTTCACGTAACAGAGAAAAAGATCGCGCGTAAATCATTGGGTAATTTTCTTCAATATTCTTAATGAGAGCTGGGTTTACAAGCTGTTGATAATGAGCAATTAAAATGATTTCAAGCGCTGTTTTTTTATCATATCGCCAAAGTGCCCAACCTGTATGTGAAGCGCGATGCTGTGTTTGCTCAAGCAATGTCGCGCGAAAATTGCTGCCACATTTTTGCTTTAATATTACTTTGCGCATATTCTATCAGTTGTTGCGTTGTGCTCTCGCCTGTTGCCACATAAATTAAATTTTTACCTGCACGTGCTTCTTCAATAGTTGAGGGTGATAGTGATTGTTGATTATCCGCATGAACGATATATTCTAAAGCAGCTAATTTCTCCTGTCGTCTTTTTTTATGTGGGTGATTAGGGCTGTCTGACAACTGTTTTGCTAAGTTTTTAATATGTTCTAGCATAGCCAGTTTTAAGTCGGTTTCCAGCTTATAATGAGGTGTGACCTGATAAACATGATTAAAACCAGGTGATGAAGTGATATCTAAAGCTTGATTGTCTTGATAAGAAATACTTACCCCAAATACAGTACGACGTACTAAACCATGATGTCCCACAGCTGTTTCTTGATTAATAGGCGAAATAGAGACTATCAATTGTTGATGATGGGACTGCATCACATTTGCAGCTTTTGATAATTGCGTCAGTGTTTTAACAGCCAAGTTATAATAGGATATCGTGCCATCTTGTTTACGTTGACTTGCGCCAAATGCAGCTGTTTTATAAACAAGAAAAATATCTGATATGTGATCAGGGGTAAGTATTTCTCCTGTAGCTAAAATGCTGGCTTCACGTATTTGCAGCTCACTGTAAAATAATAAATGAATGTGACTGCGTTTATCCTGGTTTTGTGCAGCCTCAATTGTAACCCGGTCTATTTTTTTTAATAGATTTTGATCGTAGCTTTTACTGGTAATGATATTTATGCCGCCTCTAAACTGACACAATACAGCATAAACGTGCTCCATTAAAAAATAAATTAATCGATATTTGATCGCTGCGTTTATTTTATCGAGCACGTTAATTGGCAACTCGGATGTAATCGTGACCAGTTGTTCATATTCGACAAAATCAATTAATTTGTTGAGATAGATTTCGGTTACACTATTA
>JBEKTV010000104.1:0-4777 GCA_049515675.1 Gammaproteobacteria bacterium
TATGGATTTAGCTGCATTTTGTCAATGCCGTGATTATGATATGCCAATTCGCGTATTTAGCATTCGCAAATCGGGCGCCCTATCTCGCATTATTCAGGGTGAAGATGAAGGTACATTGGTTTCAAGGAGCACAACGTAATGAACAGTGTAATTCAAGATGCATCAAAACGTATGCAAAAAGCAATTGAAAGTCTACAAAATGAATTTAAAAAAATGCGTAGTGGTCGCGCACATCCTAGTTTATTAGATCAAATCATGGTGCCTTATTATGGTAATGATACGCCGTTATCACAAGTCGCCAATATTAACATTGAAGATGCGCGTACATTGTCTGTTACGCCTTGGGATAAACAAATGGTTGCTGCCATTGAAAAAGCGATTAGAACATCTGAGTTAGGCTTAAACCCAGCTACAAATGGTACAGTTATTCGTATTCCTTTACCCGCATTAACAGAAGAGCGTCGTAAAGATTTAGTGAAAGTCGTGCGTCATGAAACAGAAGGGGCAAGAGTCTCTATACGTAACATTAGACGCGATGCGAATACGGCCATCAAAGCCTTAGTAAAAGATAAAACCATAAGTGAAGATGACGAACGTCGTTTGGAAGACCAAGTGCAAAAACTAACCGATGATTTTATTAAAGAAGTCGATAAATTATTGACTGAAAAAGAACATGATTTAATGTCAGTATGAACCAAGCTAAACGCGCAGAACAACTCTCACAATTTGTCTTGCCTGAAAAAATGCCAGAACATATTGTCATTATTATGGATGGCAATGGCAGATGGGCTGAAAAAAAACATTTACCCCGTGTTGCCGGACATAAAGCAGGTCTTCAAACCGTGCGTAATGTGGTTACTGCTTGTGGACATTGGCAAATCAAGGCCTTAACTTTGTTTGCATTTAGCAGCGAAAATTGGGGCCGTCCTGCGCAAGAAGTGCAGTTTTTAATGAATTTATTTTATTCCACTTTAATTGAAGAAATTGAAACCCTGCATCAAAATAATGTGTGTTTACGCATTATCGGTGATCGCAGTTCTTTGAGTTTAGAGCTACAAAAAGCCATCATCCACGCAGAAACATTAACCGCAAATAATACCGGTCTTAATCTTGCTATCGCGATTAATTATGGTGGACGCGCTGATATCACCCATGCTATGCAACAGATTGCTGAAAAAATCCAGCAAGGTTTAATCACAAAAGAAGAGATTACACCCGAGCTTATTAATTCGCATATCGCATTAGCGCAGCTCCCAGAACCTGATTTATTTATTCGTACTAGCGGGGAGATTCGCATCAGTAATTTTATGCTCTGGCAACTTGCTTATACCGAACTTTATTTTACCGATACTGTATGGCCAGATTTTGATGATGCTGCTTTGCATAAAGCTATTTGTACATTCGCTAAACGCGATAGACGCTTTGGCACAATAGACATAAAAACCACAGAAGAACATTATGCTTAAATCGCGCATTATTACTGCAACTTTGTTAATCATCACAGTGCTGGCCGTTATTTTTTATGCACCGCCTTTATTCCAAGCGGCATTTATTTTATTGATTTGTCTAGTTTCAGGTCATGAATGGCTAAGAATGATAGCGGCAAAAACGCCGCAGAAAATTTTATTTTATGATGTGCTGATATTTTGCGCCGTTGTTTTTTATTATATGCCGCCAACTGCCGAATCGGTATTATGGTTTTCTGTAGTGGGTTGGATTTTTGCACTGGCTGCTGTGATTGCCTATCAAAAAAATCGCGCTTTTGTGAATGCCAGCTATGTTTGGCGTAATACCTTAATAGGTTTATGGTTAATTGTGCCTATGTTTGCAAGCTTGTTTTTACTGTTAACCATTAATCCAACATTATTAATATTTTTACTTATTTTAATCTGGTCTTGCGATATATTTGCATTTTTCGCTGGCAGGCGTTTTGGCAAACATCTGCTGGCAAGCCGTGTCAGCCCTGGTAAAAGTATTGAGGGCGCAATCGGTGCATTTATCGGCGCAGGTATCTTAGCGTTTATCCTGTTAAAGGTATTATTACCTGAGGAAAATCTTTTTGCTTTATGGATATTATCACTTGTCATCATACCCGTAACCATAATCGGTGATTTATTTGAAAGTGTCATTAAGCGTATTTTTAATATCAAAGACAGCGGTCAAATTCTACCTGGCCATGGCGGTGCGCTAGATCGTTTAGATAGTTTAACGGCTGCCGCACCGATTTTTGCTTTTGTGTATTTTATTCTATTAGGTAGCGGAATATAAATGAAAACCCTAACATTATTAGGTGCAACAGGCTCAATTGGTTTACAAACTTTAGAAGTGATTGAACTTGCGAAAACACATGATGTTTTTGCGCTTAGCGCAAATAGTAATGTGAATAGTCTCATGCGTTTATGTCTAAAATATCAACCACGTTTTGCGGTAATGGTGGATGAACAAGCGGCTTTACGCTTAAAAAATGCTTTATCAGAACATAAGTGTAAAACTGAAATTTTATCAGGCAAACAAGCCTTAATTGAAATTGCAACACACCCAGAAGTCGATACAGTCATGGCAGGTATTGTCGGCAGTGATGGACTTGCCCCTACACTTGCAGCAGTGACCGCAGGTAAACGCGTGTTACTTGCCAATAAAGAAGCATTAGTGATGACGGGCAAATTATTTATGGATGCTGCGCGTGAAAATAATGCGATATTATTGCCAGTTGATAGTGAACATAATGCGATTTTTCAATGTTTACCGGTTTCGCAATTAACGCATTTACCCAATCCTAGTATTAAGCAAATTTGGCTTACTGCCTCGGGTGGTCCTTTTTTAAATACACCATTAAATGAATTGCAAGATGTGACGCCAGAGCAGGCCTGTCATCACCCTAATTGGTCTATGGGCAGAAAAATTTCTGTAGATTCTGCAACCATGATGAATAAAGCGCTGGAAATTATTGAAGCACATTGGTTGTTTACCATGAGCAGTGAACAAATTCATGTAGTGATACACCCACAAAGTATTGTGCATTCTATGGTAGAATATATTGATGGTTCTATTTTAGCCCAAATGGGTTATCCAGATATGCGTACACCTATTGCACATGCATTAGCCTGGCCTAATCGCGTTGTGTCAGGTACACCCTTATTAGAATTATTTAATAAAGGCGGTCGTTTAGATTTTATTCCACCAAGTGGCGAGCGTTTCCCTGTACTTGATTTAGCGCGCGAAGTGTTACGTGTAGGCGGCACTGCAGGCGCAATTTTTAATGCTGCAAATGAAGTGGCGGTTGCTAGTTTTTTAAATCATGAATTATCGTTCTTAGATATTCCTAATGTGATTGCTGAAACATTAAATACCGTCGCAGTTGAAGCGGCAAGTGAATTGGATGTGATTATCGCAGCAGATAAGCAAGCGCGAATCGTTGCGCAAAAAGTGAAACAAATATGAATTTATTGATTACCATACTCGCATTTATTTTTACGCTTGCCATTCTGATTACTGTTCATGAATGGGGTCACTTTATTGTGGCGCGAAAACTGGGTGTAAAAGTGTTACGTTTTTCTCTAGGCTTTGGCAAACCTATTTGGAGTCGTTTTGATAAACACGGCACGGAATTTTGTGTCAGCATGATTCCACTTGGCGGTTATGTAAAAATGTTAGATGAGCGCGAAGGTGAAGTGAGTGCATCTGAACTGCAACATGCGTTTAATCGCAAACCAGTTGCCACACGTATCGCAGTTGTTTTAGCAGGTCCTATTGCCAATTTTATTTTTGCAGCATTGGCATTTACTTTGGTTTACAACATTGGCACCCGTGATATCGCCCATGCGCCGGCAATTATCGGTGAAGTACAAGCCAATTCTCCTGCAGCGATTGCTGGGTTACAATCACAAGACTTGATTCGCGCAGTAAATGCACAACCAATACAATATTGGCCAGAATTCGTGCAACAAATTGCTGAACATCCTGCAGAATCTTTAACTTTATCTGTTATGCGCAATCAACATGAGCTGCAATTAGCTATCATCCCAGGCACAAAAAAATACGATGACAAGGCGATAGGTTATATTGGCGTCGTGGTAGATGAGCAACGCATAGCAGTCATTCGTGAACCTTTAGGGCAAGCATTTATACAAGGCATAAAAGACACAGGTTTGTATAGCTTTCTTACTCTTGATGCTATGTACAAAATGCTTATTGGCCAATTAGGTGTTGAGCATATCAGCGGTCCAATCACCATCGCTGTTTATGCCGGAAGTACTGTTCAAATAGGTTTTGTTTATTTTTTGAAATTCCTAGCCTTTTTAAGTATTAGCTTAGGAGTCATAAATTTATTACCAATCCCTATGCTAGACGGCGGGCATTTGTTATATTATGTCGTCGAGGCAATTAGGCGTAAGCCCTTGTCACTTAAAATCCAGCAAATGGGACTTAGTATTGGTATCGTCATACTGTTCTCATTAATGGTCTTAGCTTTTTACAATGATGTAATTCAGTTAGGCAGCAGGTAAGCTAACAAATGGCCCCATATGATGTTAAAGTTTAAAAAGGTTCTGTTTATCCTCTTATTCTTATTCGTGAGCAAAGTTTTTGCTGATGAATCCTTCGTTATTGAAAATATTAAAGTGGAAGGGATACAACGTATCGATGTCGGTACGGTTTATAACGATTTGCCTGTCAGTGAAGGCGATACCTTATACATGAGCGAAACGCCTGAAATTATTCGCGAATTATATGCCACCGGTAATTATTCTTATATTGAATTGTTACGCGAAGGTAACGA
>JBEKTV010000105.1:0-4766 GCA_049515675.1 Gammaproteobacteria bacterium
GAAGTATGTTAACATTCTCAAAATGATATTTTTGAGAGAATGACATGACCCGTGCGAAAATACAGCTTTATTTGCGCCTACTTAAGTTTTTTGAAATGCTGACCTACTCAAATAAAAGCGGCACGTTTTATACAAGACCCGCATTAACTAAATTGGGCAAAATAGTTGAATATCAAGAGGATGACCCTGATTTAACTGTGTTTTTCACCTTAAAAAGTGCACTTTCAAAAGTTCAGGGACAATTTACCGACTTAAACACTTTGTTTGATCACGAAGCGATTACAAATTCAAAGTTCAAAGTTTTGTTAACTTTTTTTCAAGAAATGACTCAATGCGCTGTTCAGCTCGTACCTATGAATGCGCCTTTATATCTTATAGAGGTAAGACAAACGGGTATTCATTTGTTTGATGCAAAAGCATTATTTCAAGCAGTTAACGTTTCTCGGGATAGTCTTTTATCGCAAGGTGCAACTAATGATAATATGATTTTGGCAAACGATCTTTTTTTTGCGATGTTGGTTTTTGCTGTTGCGATTAAAGATTTGGATGATGCATTATTGAAAAAAACATTTGGGACAGATTACAATAGTATTTGTTCTTGGCGTACATTGCCGAACTTACATATGCAAATATTATTTTGGAATACTTTTCTTGACTCTCATCAACCAAAAGGTAATTTTGTAACCGAAATGCCTGCTTATACTGTTGGGTTTTCTTTAGCAGTATTGTATATAGCTTACGCTGCTTATCGCTACTCCCAAGGTGAAAGTAAGCCCTTTAATCCGAACTCGCTGATTTTTTTCATGCTATTACCTAGTTTGCTGTTTGTATTTTTTCGGAAAAATCATTTTGATGTTAGATCTGAGCCTAAAAGTTTAGAAGAAACAGAACAAGAGATTAAAACATTTGGCGAACTACATCATCAAATTCCTTATGCTGCAGCAACCCAAAAGCCAATATTACAACAACGAGCCATAGCATTATTGCGTGCAGCAGGGATTGATGAGACAAGCCTGTACGATGATGAGCGTAAGTATTATGGTTATAATAATTAATCCCAAAAAAACACTGGATCACTGTATGCGGCGCAACATCAGTTTTATTGTATAGCATTAAAAACCAAGTCGCAGCCCCGCAGTTGCTGGCACGATAAAAGTATGTTAACATGCTCATTTTAAGTCATATGAGCATTTTAGCATGAGCGCAGCTGAACAACGCCTTTATAGCGCCCTGTTTTTGTTTTTTAGATCTTTAGCTATTAACCCTAGGACAGGTTTGTATTTTCAAAAACCTGCATTAACAGAAAATGGGACGCTTGTTGAGTTTACAAATGATATTGTCTGCACTGAATTTTTTCCGTTAAAAAGTGCAGTATCTACTCTGCGTGAAAGCGTGTCCGACATCAATGATTTTATTGAAGAGAAAAGCGATGAAAATTTAGCTGCTTTATTGGCATTTTTTGAAGAAATGATTCAATGCAGTACAAGTTATCAACCTATGTTTGCGCCAATGTATATTAAACCATCAAAAGATCTTAATGTGCCTCCTAAGATTCATGATGCAAAAGCCTTGTACGTCGCTTTAATGCAAATCCCCAATGGTTTAATGGCAAAAGTAATTAATCGAAAAAAATGTATTATGGTCAATCAACTCTTTGAGGCTATGCAAAATTTTTCGAAAATGATTGCAAATATTGATGATAAATTATTGCAAGAAAAATTCGGCTTAGATCTTAATCGTATACAGCAATGGCAGTCTTTGCCTTCTATGCACATGCAAATATTATTTTGGCAATCTTATAGTAATGTTTCTGATAGGAAAAAAAACAGATATCTTGAAACACCTCCTGTATTTGTGTTTATAGCACTCGCTTGGATGCATAAAGGATATACTTATGTTTGCTACTCTGATGAAGAATATGAAAAGTTTAACAGCAATATATACATACCCTTTATCTTCATACCCAGTCTTGTTTTATCTATGATTCAAGCGTATTTTCGTGATTTTCATTATCATCAAGTACTGAATCATGATGAAAAGGTTAAAGCGACTGAACAACGCATTATACAAATGGGCGAATATATTATGCAAATAAATTCAGGTTCAGGGCTGAATCGTTTACTTGTTCAATCTTCAATTCGCAATCTATTACAAACTGCCGAGGTTAATGACAAGAACTTGACTGAAGATGAACGCGAAACATTGGGTATGGGGCCGAAAAAATAATGACAGAACAAGAAATTAAAATTCACATAAGGTGTTTTAAATTTTTTACTTGCCCCAAAGTATTTTAATCACCAAAAAACGCAGGATGATCAGTATTTACCGCAACAAACCTACCCTCGCAAGTCGCGCAGACTTTGCCATGCGAAATCAGTTCACCATAAGTAATCGCAGTGCGGTCATTGATAATTTCTTTTAGGGTGGCAATTAAAGTCACAGGTTCGTCAATGGGTGTTGGGCGCTTTAGTTTAATCGTATATTCCGCAGTGACAGTATGCGGGGCAATTTCAGTGTGGTTATGTTGCATTAAAAACCAGGTCGCCGCCCAATTACAATGACAATCTAAAAGCGTACCAATCACGCCGCCGCAAAGCACGTTTGGGAAAGCTTGATGTTCTTTTTTAGGCATCCAGCTGGCGATTAAGGTATTATCATCTTTTACAAAGCTACGCACATGTAAACCATGATTATTTTGGGGCCCGCAGCCGTAACAGATGCCGTTGGGAGAATAGCGTTCTTGTAGGGATAGTGACATGAGGCCTCCTTTGAATATACGAAATTTATCCTGAAACCTCATTATATCGCATATGAAAGTGAAATATTTACTTAATATTAATTTTTCCTTAAGAATATATAGTTAAAATACTACCTTTAATATATAACAAGAGAGATTGACCATGCTTGAAGGATTGAAAAAACGTTTTTTAAGACTATTTCTCAGTAGAGAAAAGCTAATGGCAAGAGAACGTAAGCGTGCGCAAAAAATATTCCAGCGAACTTTCGAAAAAAAGCTTAAGCAATATGAAAAACAATATCGTAAAAAAAACAGATTGCAATCTGGAGCTGTGATACCGCCACTTGATCGTAAAGAAATTATTACAAGAGCGACTAGTGCGGCAAATGAAAAAATAAATGAAAGGCACGAAAGAAAGTCGGTTAAAAAAATTAATCTTGAGTCACATGGCATATTATTTAACGTTACTTATGCTGCAGGTGTAACTGAAACTACTCTTTCAGGTTTTTCTCCTGAAGAGCAAGATATGAAAGAAATGGAAGACATGTTACACCTGTCTAAATCACCACGCGGCAATATTGCGTATTTAGACTTCCATAACCAATTTCATGGTGACGTAGAAGCGATGGCTTTTTACAGAACTTATTTTGATCCAAACACAGAACTTGGAAGAAAAATTTGGGATACGCTTAAAATTGATTTAAATTCAAATCAACCTGTAGAACAACAAAAACGAAATTTATTAAATCATTTTTGGCGAGCGGCAAAAAAAGCCACAGGTTTTAAAGCGTTATTTATTCCAGGTAGGAAAAGCCGTTATAATATATTAAGACGAATACAGCAATGGTTTATTTATCAAGAAGAATCTTTAAATTCAAACATGCGTCTTGGTCTAAATCTTCACGAAAGACCTTCTCGCAAAAGAATTTTCATACATTTTTTTGAAAGATTAGGTTTAAATTTTCTTAGGGTAATTACGCTTGGTCTATTTTTGCCATTTATAGACACAGTTCATTATGCAAGAAAAAATCCGATTTTATTTTGTACATTTACTGCATTGGCAATATTATGTTTTTTTGTGCCGCCACTTACAGTGGTGCCGGCAACAATAGCTGCTTTAATAGGGCTGTCACATTTATCTGGTATAGTTTACACTGCGGCTTTTATTATAGCAGCAGTCTATGGTACTTCGTTGTGGACTATTATTGCGATTAAAACCGTAAATACTTTTTCAAAAATGTTTTCTGATATCAAGATTATTTTAAATGATAAAGATTTTTGGTTGTGGGAGATGGGACGTTATATTTGGGAGAAGGGACGTTATATTTTTGGTGAAAATACAACAGAAAATGCAATTGATAAAGAGCTAAGTATACTTATGAGTGGCAAGAGTCCTATTCAGCAGGCTTCAACAGCCAAGCAAGTGGCTGCTAAAACTTTTATAAAGGAAGCTGTTGTTCCTCAGGAAAAGAAATATGTGTTGGAGTTTAAACCCAACTCAGTAAAAGTACATGCACCCACCTTGATGAATACACAGATAAAGGAAATTACTTTTGCACCTGAAAATTTGAATCAATTAAGATATTTATACAATTTTATGGATCAGAATCGTGATCATGTTGATGAGGTCAATAAAAAATTAGTGCGTTTGGGACGCCTCATTAGAGGGACAATTATGTCCGCTAATACATTGGAGACTTTGCATCAAGAAATTGCTGAACCAACAACAGGTATTCATAATATTCCAGTACTTCCCGGTGAATTTCATGATACAACTCAGGTTAATACAATGCCAAATGATGCTCCACAAGCATTAGTTGATGCTGATGATGGAGCAGGCGTTGGTGTTCCCGCTCCTGAGGCAACAGGTCCCAATCTTGCTAGACAACCAATAACCGATTTTGAACTTTTACAAATGGAATTAGAAGGTTTGATGTTTGAAGATTTTCCGGATGATGAGGAAGAAGGCAATAATTTTTCTTTGGCTACACTTAAGGAACTTCAAGAATTAGCAAAGCAAGTTACAGGA
>JBEKTV010000106.1:0-4764 GCA_049515675.1 Gammaproteobacteria bacterium
CTAAATATGCAGGCTTACATTTTGCACCCTATATTTTATTTACAGGATGGATAATCGCCTTTACGTGGATGGCAGTGACGATTGTGAGTCGATCAGTGATACTGGGTGTTGGCCCATGGACGGGAATGATAGTCGTTGCATTTATTGGTCTACAACCGCACTCTGGTGAGACATTCTTTAATATAACCAATGCGCAGTGGTTTTTGGGCGTAGTATTGACGCTTTATATTTTGGTAGATAAAAAAGGGAGTACACATTGGATTGATATTATTTTGCTTACCTTGCTTTGCCTTACAGGACCTTTTTGTATTTTATTATTACCGGCATTACTTGTGAAAGCCTTTGTTCTAAAAGATGTTAAAGAAAAGTTTATTTCTTATAGTGTTATTTTAATATGTGTTTTAGTCCAGACTGCATTTATCTTTCATTCAGAAAGAGTGGGACTTGAGGGAGTAGATAAACCTATTTATGATTGGATGCGCGCAGGAATTATTTTTTTCTCTTTTGGTGGAGACTGGACTATTAGAATAATAGCATTATTATTTTGGATGACTGCATTTTATGTATTTGTTAGATCTTTCTTACAAACAACCCCGCAGCTTGTATATAATAGGAAAATTGCAGTTTTACTTGTGTTCGCAGCTATATTAATTTTTTTCCCAGCATTATTTCTGTCTAAGGACCCCCTATCTGTGTTAAGTCCAATAGGTGGTGCCGCAAGGTATTACATAACACCCTATGCACTTTTATTTTTTGCTATAGCTATTGTGGCGTATTATTTTCAATGGGCTAGGATCATACTTATTGCAACATTGAGTTTAATTTGTTTTATTCAATTTAAATCAGTAGATAATCGAGCTTTGCTACAGTTCCATGCTTTTGCAGAGTTTGCGCAACATAAAAAAGAGTTGCTTATACCTATTAACCCACTATGGCCCATGTATCCAGGAATGCATATAAAAGCCCAGCCAGTACAGATGCAAGATATTTCACCAAAGATAATAGAATTAACATGGAGTGATGCCAGTATTTATGATGCTGATTATCAAATTGTTGACGGGGTGTTGTTATTGCAGTCAGAAGGAGTGGATCCTCAAATAGTATTTGATAAAGTATCCTGCCCTGGAAGTGAAAATATAGGGATAGAAATGACATTGCAGAGAGAGCATGCCGGCTGGATCCAGATTTTTTGGAGCGCGAATGAGCATTTTAATGAACAAGATTCATTAAGGCGATTTTATCCCGAGGGCTTAGTGGTGGCACAATTTGCATTTGAGAATACTGCTGATGAGTTATTTGTGCGTTTTGATCCAACAGAAGAAAAAGGCGATGTTAGGATAGATAATATCGATATATATTGTTTACCGTCGCAAAGAGCATTATAAAAATTTCATAAAACTAAGAGTAAAATATAAATGAATAAAATATTAATTATTGGCGCAGCATCTGCAATTGCCTTAGCAAGTGCAAGATTATTTGCGGCGCAAAAAGCAGAGTTTTTTTTAGTGGGCCGCAACCCAGATAAACTTCAAGCCAATGCAGATGATTTGCTTGCAAGAGGCGCAAGTGTTGCACATGTCTATACATTAGATTTGAATGATTTTGATGCACACCCAGCAATGCTAGAAAAATGTTTTAATACTTTAGGAACGGTTGATATTGCTTTAATTGCACATGGCACATTACCTGATCAAACTCTTTGCGAACAAGACGTATCACAAGCTTTGCAAGAGTTTTCTAGTAATGGTTTAAGCATCATTGCATTGCTCACATTATTGGCTAATCGTATGCAAGCAAAGGGTTCTGGCACTTTAGCTGTTATTTCATCAGTAGCAGGTGATCGCGGTCGTCCTTCTAATTATTTATATGGCGCTGCTAAATCAGCAGTAAATACTTTTTGTGAAGGACTGCGCGCACGATTATTTAAGTCGGGGGTGCATGTATTATTAATTAAACCAGGGTTTGTTGATACACCTATGACTAAAGATTTATCTTTGCCAGGATTACTCGTGGTTAAACCTGAAGTAGTTGCAAAAGATATTTATAAAGCAATAACACGACGAAAAAATACAATTTATACTCCATTTTTTTGGTGTGGGATTATGTTGATCATTAAGATGATTCCTGAAACTATTTTTAAACGTTTGAAATTATGAAAAATAAAAAAATCATCCTGCTTGGCGGCGCTGGACTCGTAGGACAAAATCTTGTAGCGCATCTTAAACGTCAAGGTTATCACAATCTGGTTGCGCTGGATAAGCATAGAGAAAATCTTGCGATTTTACGTCAGTGTCATCCGGATATCATTGTAGAATATGCTGATTTGGCGCAAAGTGGTGAATGGGAAAAATATTTTTCTGGTGCTGATATTGTGGTGATGTTGCAAGCGCAGATTGGCGGGTTAACTACAGAGCCGTTTGTACGTAATAATATTACTTCAACACAGCGGATACTTGAGGTGATTAAACAAAATCACGTACCTTATACTGTTCATATTAGCTCATCGGTTGTTGAATCTGTTGCCGATGATGATTATACCCGCACTAAAAAAGAGCAGGAAAAATTAGTGTTAGAGAGCGGCATTGATTGCGTAGTGTTGCGCCCTACTTTAATGTTTGGCTGGTTTGACCGTAAACATTTAGGATGGTTATCGCGATTTATGCAAAAAATACCTGTTTTTCCTATTCCAAACAATGGGCGTTATATGCGTCAACCACTGTACGTGGGTGATTTTTGCAATATTATTGTCAGTTGTATTGAAAAGCGAATCACTGGGCAAGTATTTAATATTACCGGTCTTGAAAAAATTGATTATATAGATATGATTCGTGAAATTAAGCGCGCTACCCATGCAAAAACGATATTGGTAAAAATCCCCTATGGTTTGTTTTATATCTTATTAAAAACTTGGGCAGTGTTTGATAAAGATCCGCCATTTACCTGTGCACAGCTTAAAGCATTGACGGCGCATGATGAATTTGAAGTAATTGATTGGCCGGGTATTTTTTCTGTAACGCCCACACCTTTTTCACAAGCTATTCACGAGACATTTAATGATCCGATTTATAGCAAAATTGTTTTGGAATTTTAGAGTTTATTGAAACTGTCGTCATGGGTTTTTGTGGTCCTAATTCAGTGGGCGGTGTAATCCGTTGGAAAATTGTAAAGTCTCCATCTATGTCTTTATTGCGCTGACTAGAATAACCCCATTTTTCTAAACTAAGGTTTTCTTCTGCACGAATATGAGCGACGGGTCGATAATTTTTTGCAGTGTCTGCTTGGGTTGTTTGTAGACGTTGTATTTCATTTGGCCGTAACACAATGAAAGAAGGTTGAAGTAAGACAATTAAATCATAGATACTTTTATTATGACTTTCTTTAAGTGTTTTAACCACAACTTTAGAGCTCAGACCTGGGTGATCATAGGTTGTTTTATTAAAAGCGCCATATCCGATATATCCTAGCGGTTCTAATACAACTGTATCTGAAGCGCCCATCATATCATTTAATATTAGGCCTGTTTTAAAACGAACATCACATTCAATTTTTTCTTGCACTATTTTTTCAACCGGAAAGGTAAATGGTATATGAATGGCATACATGATGGCGATAAAACACCCTAAAGTGCTGGCTAAATAACGATGACGTATGGCTACATTTGAAAGACCATAAGCGGCTAATAAAAATAATAATGCCATAAACGGTGGCAGATACCACATAAGATAGGGAGAAAGCTGGGTTATGGAACGATAAACAATAAAAATAGCTAAAATAATAGAGATAGCCAACAGTTCCTTATTACGAAGCTGCCAAGCTTTAATAAAGCCGCATATTGAAAGTAAAATGACGCTTGCAACAGTGACGGCCAGAATCGATAATGGAATGGGAACTTCAGATGCAAAAAACCATTCCTTGAAAGGTGCCATATTTCTCCAAGAATCGAGAACATAGTCCAATACCTTTGAAAATGATCCAACGGAATGACCACTAAAACTTTTTGCAACAATTGTATTAGGAATGAAGGAGCCATAGTAGACAAAGGCAAATAAATACCAAGGAAGTGTGATGCATAAAAAAGGTATTAATACAGAAAGAAAATGTTTGCGATGCCAAATCAATAAATAAAGTCCTATGACAGGGACCCAAAATACAAATTCTGGACGTGCTAACATGCCAAGACCACCAAACAGGCCTAATAGGCCCCATTTTTTTTGGATGAGATAATAAACTGTGCCGAGAAAAATAGCTGTTGTCAGCTGAGTTTCCATTCCTGTCATGCCAAAAAAAATCTGCAGTTGATCGGTGGCTAAGTAGCTGAGCATTAGCACCTGTGCAGACCAATGAAATTTTAATAAGAGTCCTATTCTATAGGCGTAATAAATGGCCCCAGCCGCGAAAATCAGAGAAGTTAATTTTAGTAAGGTCAACCCATATCCAAAGGCATCTCCTACTAATGGAATAAGTAGGCTAAATGGAGAAGTAAAGCTATGAACTTGCGGCTCACTTATATGGTGAGTTATTCCATAACCTAACCAAAAATTTTGGGCAGGGGTTATTGTGATCAACGCATCTTCCCAAGTTCTGTCGGTATATAACCAAAATATTATTCTGATTACCACGGCAATCATCATAAAGGCAGCCGCCAGTGGGTGTTCGATGATAAGGGCACGCGTTCTTTGTAACGGGGTATTCATATGTGGTATCCATAGAGGGAATGTGTGAATTTACATTTGTTTTTGTGAAAAATCAATAGTAAACTGGGCT
>JBEKTV010000107.1:0-4712 GCA_049515675.1 Gammaproteobacteria bacterium
CTGAGGGCATATTTTTGATTTGCCGGAATATTAGTTCGTAATCGTTCTAGTATTAGCGCAAATCGCTCACAGAAATCTTCATCTTTAAGCCTATCAGTAACAAAATTAAAATTTTCTCTATTGATCTCATCTTCACCCTCTATAGTACAACAGCAAGTATAAAAGCTATTTGTAATCATTAAATCATACAGCAGTGGATCTACTGACCGCATTCTGTTTACATAACTTTTATCTTGTTTACATCTATCGGCAATTGCGATTAACTTTTCAGCAAGACTCATACTCCTGAAATCATCTTGCTTTTCGATATCTTCAGTTAAAGATATTTTGCCGCAGAGAAATTGATAATAATAATTTCTAGTTTGTTGTTGCGCAAAAAGATTACTAAAAGGTTGAATAAAATAATTGATAAAGAATTTAACAGTATTCGGATTTTTATTGCTCGTAGTAACCATATAATTATTAAGAAATAATACTAATTTTTCCCAGGCAATGGTACAAGACCATTTGTCTCTAGCATATTTAGCACTTGTGTCTACTTTACTCATTAACAAGTTAAACACTTCTTGATAGCCTAGCTTTAAAGCAAGATCCAATGGGGTTAATTTATCTTTATTTTCCAGAAATACATTTGCATTACTTGCAATTAATGCGCGCACAGCAAATGTATTATTTTGTTTAACAGCAGCATGAAGTGGTGAATCGCCTTTATCATCAAGCGTATTTATATTCGCTGCACATTTAGCTGCATTCTCTTTACTTAACATTTCCTCATACCCTGCTTGAATCATATCGAAACAGCCAGTAGTAATTCCAACTCTTCGATCTCCTTTATCATTTGTGAATAATTTCATATCAATCTTATGGTTTTTAGCGAGTAAATATGTCATGGCCTGTATATTATTGCTACGAGCAGCATGGAGTAATGCTTTATTCACAAATAATGTTTTATCATCAATTTTTTCGTATATAGCATCTCTTATATTAAAATTATTAAGCACTGCAATATCAAAGGCATTTCTGCCATTATGATCTGTATATTCCAAAAGTATATTTAGTTTATCTGTATCGATTAATAATATAACTCCATCATTTTGATGAAACTCAACAGCAGTATATAAATCGCTATCTTGAAATGTTACGGTCTGTAGGATTGATGATGAAGAATAAGCAAACCATGGTTGAGCACTATTTTGAGATAGTTCATTATCAATATATTGAGTGATTCGTGATATAAATAGAGAGTCAAAAATGCTTCCGACATATTGACTTTTTACCTTTGATACATATTGTAAAAATATAAACAACTTATAGTGACAAAATTTTAATGATTGATCAACCAATGATAAAAAATCATCATCAGGCAAATCTATTAAATTATTCCTATATTTTAATGCTATCGCCTCGCCATTTATAAAGGGTTTATTTAAAAGCATGTCTGTGATTTCAACCAAGGAATCAGGTGTAAATTTATTTTGTTCACAGGCTAATTTAATTGGCGTTTTATTATTTAATTTTGATTTATCGGCAGAAAAAATTGAAGGGAACTCTATTATCAGAAAGAAAAAATACTCAATTGTGTCGTGAAAGCCCGCTAAAGTTTGCCCACCTAATGCCCATTTAATCCAATCCGGATCTTGCTGTTTGAGTGCCTGATATTTTTCTTTGAAAAGATGTAATGGTAGTTTTTTATCTGCATTAACATCAAATTTGCCATACTTTATTCTTACTTTTGCAAATGAATAAAACTGCTTGATTCTTACTATAATTTTCATTTTACTTCTACCTCTACTTCTTTTTACTTCTACAGCCCTCTGTCATTGCAAGCAAAGCTCACAATGACAGAATCCCTATTATTACCACTCCTGCATCTTGCCTTTTAATCTTGCAACGGCTTGAGCATGAATTTGACAAACGCGTGATTCAGTCACGCCTAAAATTTTACCAATTTCGCGTAAATTACATTCTTCAAGATAATAAAGCTCAATGACCTTACGTTCTTTTTCAGGTAATTTACCGATATTTTCAAACAGTGAATTTTGGAATTTTTCTTCGTATAGAATTTTGTAAGGCTCTAGCGCTACAGCATTAAATTCCCCTTCTAAGCGCTCTTCGTTTAAACCTAATTCATCTATGCTATAAACACTTGCTGCATGGCTGTTTTGCAGCATTTTGTGATAGGCACCGACTTCGATTTTTAATTCATGTGCTACTTCAGTGGCTTTTGCATCACTACCTTTTACGCTCTCTACTTTGCGCATGGCTTCTTGCACTTTACGATTATCACGATAAACTGACCGTGGCACCCAATCGGTACGACGTACTTCATCTAACATTGCGCCGCGAATACGAATTCCGGCATAAGTCGTAAAACAAGCACCTTTATCTGCGCTAAAACGATCGGCAGCTTCTAATAAGCCCATTAAACCTGCTTGAATTAAATCATCAGTTTGTACATGTCCTGGCATTTTGCTAGAAACATGGTAGGCGATACGCTTTACCAAAGTACCATACTCATTCACAAGGGCAGTTTCACGTTGTTTTTTAATGGCTAAGTTTGTTTTCATGTTGTGATTTCCTTATTATTGTTATGCGATTTGTTCTACAAAAAATCCGGAGGTCCCGTTGGCACTTTGCATTGCCTTCCAGCCAAACATATTGCGCGCTAAGATCCTAAAACCTTGGGCGGCATAACTGTGTGGGAACAGCATCATTAATGGTGTTTGGGTGGTGACAGATTCATGGACTCTGGGGTCGTTTAAAATAATTGCGCCTAAATCCAAGGTGATTTCATCAAGACAAGCCGTATCCGCCACAAGTTTTTGGAATAATTGTTGTCCTGCAGCCAAGGTTGTGGCTTGATTCACAATAATGTGAAAATGACGGACATTGTGTGTGGATAACACTTTGATAAAAGACAAGGCTGCAATCAATGAAGGCAATTCATCATTAACCACTAAACAAATGTTTTGTGCTGCGGTCATAAAATGAATGCTTTGCTCTGCAATACCTGATGGTGTATCTACTACAAATACATCAGGTGTTTTAGGTAATTCACTAAATGCGTGAATTAAGCCTGAGAGTTCTAATGGAGACAGTGAGGCAATATGTTCATCGCCCATAGCCGCAGGTAGAATTTTTACACCATTACCTGCATTTAATAAAATATCTGATAATGCACATTGACCAAGCAATACGTCTTGAATCGTACGTTTTACTTGAACACCCATTAATAAGTCTAAGTTTCCTAAACCTAAATTGGCATCAAATAATAAAACCTCTGCGCCCTGTTCAGCACAAGCCACCGCAAGATTGGCTGCAATAATGGATTTACCTACACCACCTTTGCCAGCAAGCGCAATCACTTGAACTTTAGAACGATGTTGAAGAGATGCTATTAACCGCTTGAAATTCATATCTATTTACCTTCACTTCAGGTAATAGAACAATTGAATCCCTTTAATTGTCTACCGATAAACTAGCGAGAATTTCCTTTAACTCGCACACGCTGTTACTAAAGCAACAGACGTGCCAACTTATAGAAAATGTAGAATTGACTTTAGAAAAGACTAATAATCGATTGTTATTTATATTTTATTTAAAGCAGAAAATTTTAGACCGCGCGCGATAAGTAAGTTAATGTATTAGGTCAACTATTTGTCGTCTCTAAATCTAATGACGAAACATCGTCACGGACTACGCCATATTTACGCATTTTTTCCACTAAGGTAGTTCGCCGCATTCCAAGTTTTGCAGCCGCATGGGCAACTACACCACCTGTTTCGCTAAGCGCTTTGTGGATATAACGCAGTTCAATTTGGGTAATATGATCACGTAAATTAAATCCATGATGCAGAACGATATCATCAGTTGCACCTTTAACCGCAAGTGCACTATTACGTGGATCTAAAGTTTGATTTGTAGGAGAGGCGCTTTGGGTAAATTTTTGCGGTAAATCTTGTATGCTGACACTGGCATTAGGATGTAAAATCGCTAAGCGCTGAATTAAGTTAGATAGTTCACGTATGTTACCAGGCCAAGGATATTGGCTTAAGGCTACGATGGCATCACTTGTAAATTCAAACCGGCCATGACCTTCATGATCTAAACGATCTAATAAATCTTGAATAATTTCGGGTACATCTTCTGGTCTATCTCGCAATTTTGGCATTTCAATGGGGAACACATTTAAGCGATAATATAAATCTTCTCTAAAACTGCCGTTGCTAATTTTTTCTTCTAGATTAGCATTGGTTGCAGCAATAATACGCACATCAGTTTCAATAGTGCGATTGCCACCTACGCGCTCAAACGTACGTTGTTGCAAAACGCGTAATAATTTAACTTGCATGGCGTGCGGCATATCGCCGATTTCATCTAAAAATAAAGTGCCGCCTTTTGCGAGCTCAAAACGGCCTTGGCGCGCGGTAATTGCACCGGTAAAAGCGCCTTTTTCATGACCAAAGATTTCACTTTCCAGTAAGTCTGGAGGAATCGCACCACAATTTACGGGGACGAAAGGACCATTTGCACGTAAGGATTGTTCATGTACATGGCTTGCAACCACTTCTTTGCCAGTACCAGATTCGCCTAAGATCAAGACTGTTGCTTCGCTTTTAGCTACCTGACTAATCATATAGCGCACACGAGCAATAACATTACTTGACCCAACAATTTTTTGTGAGGCATGCCACATTTTTATTCTCTCTTGT
>JBEKTV010000108.1:0-4701 GCA_049515675.1 Gammaproteobacteria bacterium
ATTCAAACAAGACCTATCACTGTTGCTTATGCTAAGCTTTTACAATTAACCTTAAAAAATGGACACTATGATGGATACAATCTCCTTTGCGGAAAAAATTACCAAAGCGAGTGAACGTAATCATTCGCTGCTTTGCGTCGGCCTTGACCCTGATATCGATAAACTCCCTGACAATGTCTTGCGTGAACAATATCCGATTTTTGCTTTTAATCGCGCGATTATTGAAGCAACTCATGATTTGGTTTGCGCTTATAAACCCCAAATTGCTTTTTATGCCGCCGAGCGCGCTGAAAACCAGTTGGAAATGACCATAGAATTTATCAAAGAACATTTCCCACATATTCCTGTGATTTTAGATGCCAAGCGTGGCGATGTCGGTAGTACGGCCAAACAATATGCGCTAGAAGCATTTGATCGTTATCAAGCCGATGCGGTGACCGTCAATCCTTACTTAGGTTTTGATTCGCTAGAGCCATTTTTAGAATATAAAAATAAAGGCGTGATTATTTTATGCCACACCTCAAATAAAGGCGCGCAAGATATTCAAGAATTACATGTCAACGATATTTTTCTTTATGAAAAAATTGCAAGTCTTGCAGCGCAGCAATGGAATCATCATCAAAATATTGCTTTGGTGATTGGTGGCACTTATCCGCAAGCTTTAAGTAAAATTCGCAATATTATTGGGGATATGCTGATATTAGTCCCAGGAATTGGCGCGCAAGGGGCATCGATTGAAGATGCAGTCACTCATGGTAAAACCCAAGATGGCGGTGGCCTTATTATCAGCGCATCGAGAAGTATTTTATATGCAAGTCATCATGATGATTTTGCCAAAGACTCACGTAAAGTCGCTACCAAATTACGCGATGAAATTAATCAATACCGATAAGGAATGGATATGTTTACACTGATTTTAGTGCTGGCCGTTTTATTATTACTTTACAATCGTGCAAGCCTAATAGTGTTTACATTAGCGATATTTGCGTTACTGTGTTTTCATTCTATTTATTACGCACTTATTTTTCTTGCAATCACCCTACCCTTTAACATCACCCAAATCCGTACGCAAATTTTTTCACGTATTATTTTAATATTCTTTAAAAAACAAATGCCGCCCATTTCCGCAACAGAACAAGAAGCCATTGATGCGGGCGATATTTGGTGGGAAGCAGCATTATTTTCTGGAATGCCTGATTTCACGCAATTACAGAGTTATCCAAAACCCACATTATCTTCAGAAGAACAAGCGTTTATTGACCATGAATTACGCGAGTTATGCGATATGATAGACGATTGGCAAATTACCAGCACCGGTAAAATTCCAGACAAGGTGTGGCAACATGTGCTAAAAAATGGCTTTTTTTCACTGATTATTCCCAAAACTTATGGCGGCAAAGAATTTAGCGCGCTCGCACATTCGGAAATTTTAGCAAGATTAGCAACCCGTAGTTTATCTATGGCAGCAACTGTCTCTGTTCCAAATTCTTTGGGTCCTGGTGAATTATTATTACATTACGGCACACCCGAGCAAAAAGATCATTATTTACCGCGTTTAGCTCAAGGTTTAGAAATCCCCTGCTTTGCCCTCACAAGTCCAGAAGCAGGATCAGATGCCGGTAGTATTCCTGATACTGGTATTGTCTGTCGTGGTGAATTTAATGGCAAAAATGTAATTGGACTTAAACTCAATTGGAATAAACGTTATATTACGCTCGCCCCTGTTGCGACATTATTAGGTCTTGCATTTAAATTATATGATCCCGATCAAATATTAAGCGACAAAATTGACAGGGGCATTACCTGCGCATTAATTCCAGTCAATTTACCTGGCATTACTATTGGTCATAGACATTTACCCTTAAATATGGCGTTTCCTAATGGTCCTACCCAAGGAGAAAATGTTTTTGTGCCGCTTGATTTTATTATTGGCGGCGAGAAAATGATAGGTCAAGGTTGGCGCATGTTAGTAGAATGTTTATCTGCAGGACGTGCATTATCACTACCGTCACTTGCAACCGGCGGCGCAAGAGCAGGCACATTTGCAAGTTTTGCTTATGCGCATATTCGTCAACAATTTGAGCAGCCCATTGGATATTTTGCCGGGGTTGAAGAAGCATTGATACGCATGGCAGGATTTACTTATATTATCGAAGCTGCGCGAACTTTTACTACAGGTGCTATCGATTTAGGCTTAAAACCTAGCGTTGCGTCTGCAATTATCAAATATAATGCCACGGAATTAAGCCGCAAAGTTTCCTTAGATGCCATGGATATTCACGGCGGCAAAGGCATTTGTTTAGGACCCCATAATTATTTAGGACGTTTTTATCAAGGCGTACCTGTTGCCATCACCGTAGAAGGCGCCAATATTTTAACCCGAACTTTAATGATTTTTGGTCAAGGCGCCATGCGCGCACATCCTTATTTATTAACAGAGTTAAACGCTGCGCAAAAAAATGATTTGCCTGCCTTTGATAAAGCAATTTTTGCCCACTTTGGATTTTTATTGAGTAATATTGTCCGCACTATTATTTTAAAATTCACCCGCGGTTATAGTAATTTATCCGCACCGAGAGGCAAAGCCCGTCGTTACTATCAACAAATTACCCGTTTATCCAGTGCATTTGCACTCACTGCCGATTTATCTTTAATATTATTAGGCGCACGCTTAAAACGATTAGAAAAATTATCCGGCCGTCTTGCCGATGTGCTCAGCATGTTATACCTAACTTCAGCCGTGTTAAAACGTTATCATGACGAACATACGCCTGATGAAAAATTATTACTCGATTGGAGTTGTAAATATTTATTTCATTATTTAGAAATTCAATTATCCGGTTTTTGGAAAAATTATCCCAATCGCTTGTTTGGATTTATTATGCGTAAAATTATTTTCCCATTTGGAATCGCAAGCGCCTCCCCTTCTGATCAACATGGACACCTGATTGCCAAAAATTTATTAAATCCCGGAGAATTACACGAAGTATTTAAAAAAGGCTTATTTCTGCAACCTGCAACTGGTAATTTATTAGCCGATCTTGAAACAACTTTATTAAAATGCGTAGCTGCGGAAGAAATTGAAAAGCGCATTCGCCACGCCTTAAAAGCCGGTGAAATACACAAAATCTATTTAGATGATGACTTAATTCATGCACGCGATAATGGCATTATCACTGAAGAAGAATTTGTTAAAGTAAGCGATGCCCGCAAAGCGCGACGTAGTATTATCGCGGTTGATGATTTCATATAATAATTATTTGTAGTAAACATAATCTGGCACCATAGCCGGATTATAATTAAATCCCAGATATAAAATATTATCTAATTGATCGCCATGATGCATAAACTCATAATGTTGTAAGTAGCCCACCGTCATAAACCAAGTATCCGCTGTAACAATATCAATGCCTAAAAATAACCAGTTTTCTTTTATCGTATCTGCATCGGCATCCCAGTCTGGATTATCCAGTTTAATAAAAACTTCGTCATATATCAGCGGCGTTATGATATCTGAAATCACATCAGGTAAATAAAAACTCACTCTTTGCCGTGTCACATTACCCCATTCATGTTCATGGGTTTGATTAATTTGCTCAAAACGACTGCGGGTTCGCAATACAAAATGTTCGTGCGTAATCGCCCACCAATACATTTCTTCGAATATGATATTTCTTGATGCAGTATCAGACATGGGTTGATTAGAAATCCATTGATAGCCGCCGGAAAAACTTAAATTGATATTGTGATGATAGCCAAGCTTAGCTTCTAGATTAACCAACTGATAAAAATCATCTTTATCTAAGGTGCGTAACTGTGCTTCTAAGGCATAACTCCAGTCGCGTTCCTGGTCAAGATAATCATACAGTGAACCATCTAACCAGAACCCTGTGTGTTCTTGCACGCCAAAACAAGTATGCGAGGCTACTAATATAGATATTTTAAGCGTAATTTTAAATAGCCTGGTCATTAAATCTGCCTTGCATTAAGGTTATATTAAAGCTAATCTTATCATGGAATTTCTTGTAGTACTTCCAATTAACTATTCATCTAAATTTTTGAACTTTCAACCGGAGATATTATTATGTTAAATAAAAAATTTTTAGCAACTGCTGCTGCTTTCGCTTTAACTGCTGCTGCTTCAGCTTCTGTTTTTGCTAACACAGCACAAGTTAAATGTATGGGCATTAACAGCTGTAAAGGCACAGGCGCTTGTAAAACTGCACACAACGCTTGCAAAGGACAAAACACATGTAAAGGTCAAGGTTTTGAAATGAAAACAGCTGAAGAATGTAAAACAGCTGGCGGCAAACCAATGATGATGGACCACATGCAAAACAACATGGCACAGTAATCTCAGCAACCCAACCAAGTGCGCCTAAATTCTTAGGCGCACTTATTTAGAAAAGCAGTATGTCATACAAACAAATACCACAAGAATTCTTAGGTTTCGGATTAGGGCTAAGACCTGATCATTATCAAACCATTCTCAATGACAAACCTAAAATCGATTGGTTTGAAATCCTCACTGAAAACTATTTAATCCCAGGCGGAAAGCCTTTAGATTTTCTTGATAAAATCAGACAAGATTATCCTATGGTCATGCATGGCGTTTCTATGTCGCTGGGTAGTTGTGATGCGCTGGATTTAAATTATCTAGCCGAAGTGAAACAATTGATAAAACGCGTTGAGCCTAAATGG
>JBEKTV010000109.1:0-7818 GCA_049515675.1 Gammaproteobacteria bacterium
AGATGGATTTAAGCAAGCTCTCAATCGATACCCAGATGTTTATGCCAAAGTCAGTGTTGATCTGTTAGTGGATAGCATTAACAAATCTGAACCTTCGGCGATAAGTAAAGTCTTGAGCGAAGGAACAAATAAAATTGCTTATGAATCTGGCATTTTGAATAACGGACAAGATACACAATATACAGCATCCTCACTCCTAGAGGTAATCAAAGGAGTTGAAGCTTCTAAAAAAATGCCTTTTATATGGCATGTTTTAAATAAAGATGGTCCTGATTTTAAAGTAAATCTTAAGAAATATGAAAAACAGCTCGCGGAATGGCTGATAGCATTAAGTCCTGAGCAACAGGCAGAATTTTTGGCATCCATCCCCCAGGGTGTGATTGATGTAACGCATGCTTCTTTATGTTGCGATTTCTTGAAAAACCAAGTGCCAACAAAATATGAAGCGAGACAAATTCTTGAGTTAAATGATTTCACTAAGATTCTCAGTCTCGCATCAAAAGATACAAAGAAATTTTCTTTGATAGCAGCAGATTTTTTAAAAAACATGATCTTAGGAGTTGGATTCCCTGAAAGCGCAAGCATACTCAGTGCCGTCATCAACAACACAACTATTTTCCAAAATATGGATGAAAAAATATTCAGTGATTATTGCAAATCTCTGGCTCCGAATGCTTTAGATTTTTTATTGCAAGGGGAAATGATTAATCATGTTAGCCAATATCCAAGTAAAAATATTATATTAATTATTAACGCATTAAATCCTACTCAACGTCTGGCTTACATAAATAGCTTGTTGAATGCAGATTTTAAAAAACACAGTCAGGAAGCTTTTAATTGGTTAAATGAGATCCCACCTGGAGATCAGATTGCTTTATTAAATACAATCCGAGAATCAGGTGATGACAAGGTCAAAGCACAGGTAGATCGTGAATTATTTATCATTGAATTAAAACAGGGCAAGAATTTTGGGGAAGGTGAGTATAATAAATATATAAAAGGTTCAGAGAATTTTAACACCGCAAATAATCTGCTTTCTATTTTAGATAAAATCCCCCCTGAACATAGATTAACTTTTTTAGGTAATTCGCAAGTTTCAAATTTTATAAAAAACACAACTCTCTCAGGTGAACAATATAATCGTTTATTAAATTCAATTCCCGAAAATGATAAGTTTAGATATGCCCAAGATAATGTAAAGTGGAGTGCTATTGACTCAAACCAATTTGATAAAATTTTAGAAGCAATTCCTAATTATACTGATAAAATGAAAGTTATTGACTTTTATAAAAAAATAGATGAAAGTAATCGATTGATCAAAAATGAAGATCTTGGTGAAATAGAAAGAGATATAAAGGAAATAGAAGATAAAAATGTAGATAATCTGATTGCAGGTGTAAATTCAGAAAATATAAGCGATGCGAAAAAAATAGATATTTCCTTTTTAAATGTTAAAAGGGTGGGTGATCTTGTTAAGAAGCTAGGCTTTGCCGATGCGCATAAGTTTATTAATCAAACATCCGGTGATGAAAATCGTAAGGTCAAAGTTCTCTCTGACTTGCAAAACAAATACCCAAATGAACATTTAAAATCTTTGGATGATGTTGCAAAAATTAAATTTATCCATAATCAACTCGAAAGGACTGAAGTAAATCCAATCTCATTTTATAATTCATTAGACACTACTACACAAACGTTATGTAAAAGTAATATTATCAATGAATTTTGGAGTAAAATTGAAAAACAGGGTGCTCCAAAAAAATCAAATTTTGTTTTTGATAACACTGCTGCCAAAAATTTAAAATCAATCGCAGAACAAGCTGCTGGACAATCCACTGCCTTTAGAGCAAAAAGCCCAGAAAGTATAGCTGTGGCTACACTTGTAAGTAATTATCTCAGAGATAAGCAGGATTTATCTGCATCTCAAAAGGTAGAACTTTACTATATTATGAAGCCTTATATGGAAACCGAGGCTGAAAAAGGACGAGCTTTATTCGGCACAAAAACAAGAGCTTTCGCGACAAAAGTGAATACTTTATGGGTAAAATTAAAAACAGAAGTCGAAGCACCAAGAGGGAAGCCTAATGAAAATATGGCCAGCTTTGCCAAAAATCTTGACCCAGAAATTGCAACAAGACATACAACTGATTTTACTAATACAGTTAAAGCTACTGCTGCTTTTAAAAAGTAATAGTTTCTAGTCAAATTGCGATAATAGAGCAATTTTACCTCTTTGTTATTAAATAATGGTGAATCCTTCATGCTCAAGCATCCTCACCAACGCAATCATAGGCATGCCAATCAATGACGTTGGATCGTTAGATACGATTTTATCGACTAACGCTATCCCTAAACCTTCACTTTTAATACTGCCGCAACATTCGTAAGGTTGTTCTTTGTGTAGATAATTTTCAATTTGCGATTGTGTTAATTGTTTAAAATATGTATCGGTGATTTCATTGTGCAATTGCATATGTCCGGTACTTGTATTCAATACACAAAGCCCAGTAATAAATTGTACTTTTTTGCCGCTGACGCTGGTTAATTGTTCTACGGCTTTATCAAAATGGTGGGGTTTATTAAGTTGTACGCCCTCACATTCTGCGGTTTGGTCACAACCAATAATTAAGGCATTTGGAAATTGCGTGGCTACGGCTTGGGCTTTTTCAAGGGCTAGGCGTAAGACTAGGTCTTTTGTGGTTTCATTGTCTTTTGGCGACTCATCTATGTCAGGAGAAAAACTTACATAGGGAGCTTGTAAACGATTCATTAAGCTTTTTCTTGGCTTAGAAGAGGAGGCCAGGACCAAAGTCATGGTATTTTTTGACATATTTACACCTAATCGATATGATGGATATCTAGTTTAATGGTATAATCGCATTTTTAAAAGTCTCTTAAGGAGTTTACCCCAATGGCCGTACAAAAAAGTCGAGTGACGCGTTCGCGTCGTGGTATGCGTAGATCGCATGATAAAATTAGTGCTTTAGTCGTATCTGAAGATCCTATTACTGGTGAATCGCACCGTCGTCATCATGTGACTGCTTCAGGCATGTACCGTGGACGTCAAGTCATTGTTAAAAAAGAAGAAGTTGCTGAATCTTCTGAAGACTAAAGAGTAAATACTTTGAAGCCAGTTACAATAGCAGTGGATGCCATGGGTGGAGATCATGGACCGATAGTCACCGTTCCAGCGGCAATTACTAGTCTTAAAAATCATCCACAATTAGCTGTAGTGTTATTTGGCGACTTTGATAAAATTTCTGCTGAATTAGCCAAATATCCACCATTTCCTAAAGACCGCTTGCGCATAGAACATGCGCCAGAAGCAGTTTTGATGGACGAACATCCCAAACAAGCCCTACGTTTCAAAAAGAAATCATCTATGCGTTTAGCCATTAATGCTCTGAAAGATGAACAAGTCGGTGCTTGTGTCAGCGCGGGAAACACCGGCGCATTAATGGCCACCGCGCGTTTTGTATTAAAAACTATTCAGGGTATTGATAGACCCGCGATTTTAAGTGCATTTCCGACTAAGACCGGCGTTGCTAGAGTTTTAGATTTAGGCGCTAATGTGGATTGTACAACTGAGCAATTATTTCAATTTGGTGTCATGGGTTCTGTTTTAGCAACCGCAATGGATGGCATAGTCGCGCCGCGCGTAGGTTTATTGAATATTGGTGAAGAAGAAATTAAAGGCAACAAACAAGTCAAAGATGCTGCGGTGAAATTAAATCGCAATCCTTACATTAATTATATTGGCTATGTGGAAGGCAGCGATATTTATTCCGGGAAAGCAGATGTCATCGTGTGCGATGGTTTTGTCGGCAATATTGCGTTAAAAGCGAGTGAAGGGATGGCAAAAATGATCGGCTATTATATTCGTAAAGCCTTTAGTGAAACCTGGTATGCAAAATTAGGTGCTTTTTTTTCCTATCGTGCCTTGAAAAAAATTGGCTCAACTTTAGACCCAAGACGTTATAACGGTGCAAGTTTATTAGGTTTAAAAGGCATTGTGATTAAAAGTCATGGTAGCGCAGATAAATTTGCATTTGCTACCGCCATAGAACAAGCCTTAAAAGAAATCGAATTAAATATTCCTCAACGCATTGCAGAACGCGTTGAATTAATCATGAGTGAAGAAAATAAATATGTATAGCAAAATTACAGGAACTGGCAGTTATCTGCCAGAGCGTGTTGTCACCAATAAAGATTTTGAAAAATACTTGGATACTACCGATGAATGGATAGTAGACCGTACCGGTATTAAAGAGCGTCGTATTATTGCTGATAATGAATCAGTATGCGATATGTCATTTGCAGCGGCCGAAAAAGCTTTGGCTGCAGCCAAGCTTGACGCAAAAGATATTGATTTAATTATTATCGCGACTACCACACCAGATTTAGTGTTTCCAAGTATTGCCTGTGTCTTACAATCAAAATTACAAGCCAGTATACCTTGTCCTGCTTTTGATATTTCAGCGGCATGTGGTGGATTTATTTATGCATTAAGCATTGCTGATTTATATATTAAACAAGGTCAGGCAAAACATGTATTAGTCATTGGTGCTGAAGCCATGTCACGTTTATTAGATTGGTCCGATAGATCAACTTGTATTTTATTTGGCGATGGCGCAGGTGCGGTGATTTTAAGTGCCAGCGAACAACCTGGCATTATCTCAACGCATATTCATGCCNNATTTAAAAAAGCAGTGCACACATTAAGTGACGTGGTTGATGAAACCTTAGAAAAAAATAATATCGATAAATCTGAAATTGATTGGTTAGTGCCACATCAAGCAAATCTGCGGATTATTAAAGCGACCGCTAAAAAATTAAATTTACCAATGGAGCGCGTTGTAGTGACTGTTGATAGGCACGGTAATACCTCATCGGCATCAGTGCCTTTAGCATTAGATGAGGCTGTGCGCGACGGTCGCATTAAACGTGGTGAATTATTATTGCTAGAAGCATTTGGTGCAGGATTCTCTTGGGGATCTGCATTAATAAGATATTAAATGGGGATTTAAATTAATATGAATAAAATAGCATTTATATTTCCAGGTCAAGGCTCGCAAAGTTTAGGCATGCTGGCAAAATTTGCTGACCATGCTGAACTTAAAAATACATTTGCACAAGCAAGTGAAGTGTTAGGCTTGGATTTATGGGACTTAACCCAAAATGGTCCAGAAGCAAAATTAAATGAAACCGAGTTTACTCAACCTGCAATTTTAACGGCCAGCATTGCACTTTGGCGCATTTGGCAAAATGAAAAAGGCGAGGCACCAAGCGTACTTGCAGGACATAGTTTAGGCGAATATTCTGCGCTAGTTGCAGCGCAAAGTTTAGATTTTCAAGATGCGGTTTCGCTAGTTTCAAAACGTGGTCAATTTATGCAAGCAGCCGTACCAGAAGGTGTTGGCGCAATGGCTGCAGTGCTAGGTTTATCCGATGAAGAAGTCAAAGCAATTTGCGTGAATGCATCTGAACATGAAATTGTCAGCGCAGTCAATTTCAATTCCCCCGGACAAGTTGTGATTGCTGGTCATAAATATGCTGTTAATCGTGCGCTGGATTTAATTAAGCAAGCAGGAAAGCGTGCCATTTTGCTACCCGTGAGTGTGCCTTCACATTGTTTACTCATGAAACCTGCTGCAGATAAACTTGAACAAGCGTTACAAAATATCATCATTAAATCACCACAAATTCCCGTATTTAATAATACCGATGTGAAATGTGAAACAAATGCAGATGCCATCAAATCCGCATTAATCAAGCAACTTTATATGCCAGTGCGTTGGGTAGAAACAATACAAGCCATGAGCGCAACTTGTTCCATATTTGTTGAATGTGGCCCCGGAAAGGTATTAACCGGTTTAAATAAACGTATTAATAGTGCGCTGACAACTTATCCAATTTGTGAGCCAGATTTATTTAATTTAGCAATAGGGAGGCAGTAATGGAATTAACAGGTAAAGTCGCTGTTGTAACAGGCGCAAGTCGTGGAATTGGCCAAGCCATTTTATTTGCATTGGCAGAAATGGGTGCAACTGTTGTTGGCACTGCAACCACACAAGCAGGTGCAGATAAAATTACCGCCATTTTAAAAGAAAAAAATTATCAAGGTATGGGTTTAGTCCTTGATATCAGTAGTCGCGAATCTATGAACCATTTTTATGAACAATGTAATTCTGCCTTTCCACAGGTGGATATTTTAGTGAATAATGCTGGAATTACGCGCGATACTTTATTTTTACGGATTAAAGATGAAGATTGGGATGATGTGATTTCGACTAATTTAAGTAGTGTATTTTATTTATCAAAATTGTTTACACGGTCTATGATCCGTGCGCGTTGGGGTAGAATTATTACCATTTCATCGTTATCAGGCGTGATGGGTAATGCGGGACAAACCAATTATGCTGCTGCAAAAGCAGGGGTTATTGGTTTTAGTAAATCACTGGCACAAGAAATTGCTTCACGTAACGTCACGGTTAATGTGGTTGCGCCAGGATTTATTGCAACCGATATGACCGCCGTATTAAATGATAATTTAAAACAAATCGCTACAGAAAATATCCCTATGAAACGCTTTGGTGAACCGGAAGAAATCGCTTCAGTTGTCGCATTTTTAGCAAGTCCAAAGGCGAGCTATATTACTGGAGAAACCATACACGTTAACGGCGGGATATATATGAGTTAAAACTTTGCATAAATACACAAAAACATTGCCTGTTATCATAGTTTTTAATATACTGCCGCAATTAAGTGGGAAGAATTCTATTTGTTAGGTATACAACTTTTAAGAGGGACATTATGAGCGAAAATATTGAGAAACGCGTTAAAAAAATTATTGTTGAACAACTCGAAGTGAAAGAAGAAGAAGTGGTGCCTACTGCTTCCTTTATCGATGACTTACGTGCTGATTCACTCGATACAGTTGAACTTGTTATGGCATTGGAAGAAGAATTTGAAACTGAAATTCCTGATGAAGATGCTGAGGAAATTATGACCGTTCAAGATGCAATTGATTACATCACGAAAAACATCAATAAATAAATGAAAACCGAACGTCGCGTAGTTATCACAGGGATGGGCGCAGTTTCTGCTTATGGCAATGAAGTTGAAGCCATATGGCAAAATATTGTTGCTGGTAAAAGTGCCGTAGGTGAAATTAAAGGTTTTGATGCGTCAGCATTTGCTACACATTTTGCTGCAGAAATCATTAATTTTGATTGCAGCCAATATTTTTCTGGCAAAGAATTGCGCAAAATGGATGAGTTTATTCAGTTTGGTGTATTTGCTGCGGCAAAAGCGTTTGAAGATTCTGGACTTGAAGTCAATGAAGGCAATGCCTCTCGTATAGGTGTTGCCATAGGTTCAGGTATAGGCGGTATTGCTTTCATTGAAACCAATCATCTGCGCTATCTTGAAGGCGGTCCTCGAAAAATTTCCCCATTCTTTATTCCTGGCGCCATTATTAATATGTGCGCAGGTTATGTCTCTATGTTATTAAATCTACGCGGTCCTAATATCAGCATTGTCACTGCTTGTACAACTGGCGTGCATAATATTGGTCAAGCTGCGCGTATTATTCAATATGGTGATGCGGATATTATGTTAGCGGGCGGTACGGAAAAATGTTGTACACATTTAGGTTTAGGTGGATTTAATGCCTTACGCTCATTATCCACAAGAAATGATGCGCCACAACAAGCTTCACGTCCTTGGGATAAAGATCGTGATGGTTTTGTAATGGCAGATGGCGCGGGTGTTTTAGTGTTAGAAGAACTAGAACATGCCAAAAAACGCGGCGCAAAA
>JBEKTV010000110.1:0-4688 GCA_049515675.1 Gammaproteobacteria bacterium
TAAAATCATTATAAAACTGCTCAAAATCAACATGCGGAGCAATGTTTCCACCTGGCAGTTTGGCTTTTGCCGTCCAATCATTACCCATGTCAGGGAAATAAGGTTTTAATTGTGCTAAAGCTTGTTCAGCTAAAATGCGATAAGTAGTAATTTTTCCGCCTAAAATGGATAAAAAGGGCAGTTTGCCATGTTTATCAGTTAATTCAAAAGAAAAATCTCGCGATACGGCTTTGGCTTCTTGTTCACTATGCATATCAAATAATGGCCGCACACCAGAAAAATGCCATGCCACCGAATCGGTATTAATTGATTTTTTAAAGTAGGTATTAATCACTTGACATAAATAATCAATTTCAGCTTGCGAAATTTCTGCATCTTGTGGAGGGCCTTGATAATCAACATCCGTAGTGCCGACCAGCGTCCAATGTTGTTCATATGGAATCGCAAATACAATGCGGCCATCGGCTTGTTGCAAAATATAAGCTTGCTCGCCTTCGTATAATTTAGGTACAACAATATGACTGCCTTTGACTAAACGAATATGATGTTGGTGTAAATAAGGTTCAGTCCAAGGTCCTGTAGCATTGACTATGGCTTTGGCTGCAATCATAAAACGATCATTATTTTTATTGTCCGTCACTTCAACTTGCCAAAAATCATCACTACGGGTGAAACTTTCCACTTTACAATAAGTAGAAATCTCTGCGCCCATTTCATAGGCGCTAATGGCATTGTCTATCACTAAGCGCGCATCATCAACCCAGCAATCAGGATAAGTAAAACCTTTAGTGTATTCAGCTTTTAAGGGCTTCCCATAAAATGTATTATTTAAGCTAATAAATTCAGAGCTGGGTAAAACCGATCTTTTAGCTAAATGATCATACAAAAATAAACCTAAACGCATCAGCCAAATGGGTCGCAATTTAGGGTGATGAGGCAGAACAAATGCCATGGGTGAAATTAAATGTGGGGCTTTATGTAATAATATTTCGCGCTCGCGTAGTGATTCTCGTACTAAATGAAATTGATAATATTCTAAATAACGCAAGCCACCATGAATTAATTTTGTGCTTTTAGAGGAGGTGCCACTTGCTAAATCATTTTGCTCGCACAAATGTACCGATAAACCACGACCTGCAGCATCGCAAGCAATGCCTGCACCATTGATACCACCGCCAATAATCAATAAGTCTACCGGTTCCATCACGCATTCCATAGTTTATAATGAATAAATTAAGGATAGCACTTTATGAAAGATTATTTACTCGTCATAGACCAAGGCACAACCAGCACACGGGCGCTGATATTCGACAGACAATTTAAAGTCATAGGCCTTGCGCGCAAAGAATTCCTACAATCTTTTCCGCAATCCGGTTGGGTTGAGCATTGTCCAGAAACCATTTGGCAAGATGTGTTAAATACTTGCCATGAGGCTATCAAGACTGCCCATATAAATATACAGCAGGTAGCAGGCATAGCCATCACCAATCAACGAGAAACCACAGTCATTTGGGATAGAAAAACCGGGCAGGCGATTTATCCTGCAATTGTCTGGCAAGATAGGCGCACGGCAGAGTATTGTCAGCAATTATCATCTGCACATATTCAAGAAAAAACCGGTTTATTGTTAGACCCATATTTTTCTGCGAGCAAAATCGCTTGGATATTAGAACATGTAAAAGATGCGCGTAACAAAGCTGAAAATGGCGAGTTAGCCTTTGGTACGATTGAGTGTTATTTATTATGGCGCTTAACTGGCGGTAAAGTACATGCGAGTGATATCACCAATGCTGCGCGTACTTTATTATTTAATATTCATACGCAAACTTGGGATCAAGCGTTATTAACATTATTTAATATTCCCGCATCATTATTACCTGAGGTTTTAGATAATAATGCTCATTTTGGCACAACAGATAAACATCATTTGGGTGAGAGCCTTCCAATTGTTGCCATGATAGGCGATCAACAAGCGGCAGCCTTTGGTCAAGCGTGTTTTCAGCCAAATGATATTAAAAGTACTTATGGTACTGGTTGTTTTATTTTGATGAATACAGGTGATAAAGTCATACAATCAAAAAATCGTTTGCTGAGTACAGTTGCCTATAGAATAAATCATAAAATAACCTATGCATTAGAAGGCAGTATTTTTAATGCAGGCACGGCTATACAATGGTTGCGTGATGGTTTAGGTATTATTAAAACCGCACAAGAATCAGAAACAATTGCAAATCAAGTCAATAGTACCGATGGGGTATATTTAATTCCATCTTTTACAGGCTTAGGCGCGCCATATTGGGAACCCAATGCAAGAGGTGCAATATTTGGTTTAACCCGCAACACAAAAGCCGCACACATAGTGCGCGCCGCATTAGAATCTGTTGCTTATCGCACAAAAGATTTAATCAATGCCATGCAATTAGATGCCAATAATAAAATAATCAGCTTACGTGTTGATGGTGGTATGGTGAACAATAATTTGTTAATGCAATTTTTAGCCGATGTTCTACAAATTCCGATAGCGCGCCAATCAATAATAGAAACCACAGCATTAGGCGCAGCCTATATGGCAGCATTACAATTAAATTGGTTACATGATCTAGAAGAAATCACACACATCTCACAATCCGAAAAAACATTTACCCCTAAGATGCCAAATGATTTAAGTGAATCTTTATATCAAGGTTGGTTGGGGGCGGTTGCGAGGATTATCAAGCCTGACCCCATCACTTGAAGAGTTATCAAGTCTATGGCAATATGAATTGTTGTTTAAACCTAAAATGGCGCTTGGAACAGGCGAAACATTATATCAAGGATGGTTAAACGTAGTCAGAGAATAAAGGATTAGAAGAAAAGGAAGATAAATGTCTCTAGAAGCCTTACACAACGCATTTTTAACCTATTTTAAAACCTTGGTTCCCGTGAATGAACACTTTACTCGACCTTTAGGGGAGCCGTTTATATCAAGAAGTGGCCTAGAGTTACGATATTCACAAAACTCGCCTAATCCTCAAGAATATTATTTTTTTGCGCCGTTACACAATGCCATAGTGACTCTATACCGTCGGGTTGGACCAGTTGATTTAAGTACTGCAACACCTGAAAGCTTATTGGCTTTGATGGAATTTTTTAATCATGTGTCAGTGACAACAACTTATCCTCATATTAGTCTACCGATGCGAGCACCGATGTATTATGCTAATCCCACGTCACTTACAATGTTATGTGATTACCAAGATGTCATTTTAAATACCTTCAACCTACCTCCTCATTATTTTATCCCTGTATATTTTATTTTTGATGCAAACAAAACATTGGCAAGCGCGCTTAATCTAATTCCTTTTAGTAATTTAGACGCACAATTACTGCAAAGAATCCAAGCTGAGAATTTTGGCTTTACTTTACAAAACATACAAGATTTAGATGGTGTGCCGGCACTAGATGAGCAAATCGTCTTATGGAATGTTTTTTTACGTAATGCGGCAAGCCATCCAGCGATTTTTTTAAGAATGATTAACACTTTACTCAAAGAACCGCATGTACAATGGCAGTTGTTAGGTTTTGCTATTGGATTAGGTTTAATTTATCTCATGCCTTCACTTGATCCGCGTTATTTTCTAGCATTTCAACTCGCATGGCAAATAATAGGCATACAACTTTTTTCACCTGATCGCCGCAGCAGAATGTTTGTATCAAGTGCTTTTATTGGATTGATATTTGCGTCTGCAATGCGTGAAGCATTTGTATCGAGTATAAAATCCAATATAGATCCACTGACTAGCCAAGTTTGCCAAAAATTTTCTAATGAAAAACTTTTTGAAGTCTGCGGACGCATGCTTTACGGCCTAAAATCAACACTTTTGAATAAAGAACTACAAATCGGAGCGCCTGCTTTAACTTTGTTTTGTAAATGGGTAAGTAAAACACCACGACGTTTGATTCCTGAAATTACTCCAGCAGAAATTAGCGCAGTGCAAAGACAAATTTATCGGGGGATATAAAAATATCATCTCAGTCTATGGTGCAAATGATGGAAAATTAATATTGGATGATAAACAAGGGCATATGATTAATGTCTGTTTAAGCTTATATGATCAAAATCTATAATTTGGATATTTTTCACCTACGTCCCACAGACATAAAAAGGCTTGAAAATCTACAATATTGTATATACTTTAGGTATATACAGCGGGAGGTGTATCATGCGCACAACTAAAGTTTTTCAATCTGGAAACTCTCAAGCCGTGAGATTGCCTAAGGATTTTCAAGTACATAGTGATGAAGTTGAAATTCTCAGGCGGGATGGCGATATTGTGCTGCGTGAGGTCCCTAAGAATCTAACGCACGCGTTTGAATTACTGACGCAAATGTCAGATGATTTTTTTGAAACCGGTAGGGATGATAGTCCGCCTCAAGACAGGGAGTTTTTTTGATACTATTACCTTAAAAATTCACTTAATCTCCAATACAGCACCACTATCTGGCAACGCTAAATTATCTAAAAAAACCGTATTCCCTTTAAGTTGCAATCGTCCTTCAGCAAACCATTTAATGACAGCAGGATAAAGAACATGTTCTTTTTCTTGCACGCGGGCTTTTAAGGATTCTTCGGTATCGTTTTCATTAACATTAATAATCATTTTGGCGATAATGGGACCGTTATCTAATTCGTCGGTGACAAAATGCAC